>JAHIKF010000364.1 GCA_018897875.1 Pseudomonadota bacterium
CCATAGCAGTGTTTGTGGTAACCTCCCACCCATTGGGTTTAGGTTGAGCAAAGCCAGTAGCAACCATTTGCTCCGTCATATCAATATGTTACCACATAGTCGCATAACGTGCAAGATATAAATCGATCATGTTAGGTATAAATTAAGAAATCAATAACTTATAGAACATGTTTGATGCAAGTTCAAGCGGCCCCGGCATTACCCAGTGGCAATCAATCGGTGGCACAGGCTTTCCAGCCTGTGCAGAAATTATGGCGGGCAGTGCCCGCCCTACATGGAGAACTTACCTTAATTTTCTCAACCTAAAACCTAAAACCCAGAACCTAAAACCCGCTTCAAATGATTCGGGGCACCACAAAGGCGCCCTCCTCCCGGGCCGGGGCATTGTCCAGGGCGGTATCCCGGTCAAGCCCCTGACTGACCGCATCCTCCCTGAAGACGTTGAACACCGGGATCACGTGGGCCAGGGGTTCCACCCCGGCGGTGTCCAGCTCCTGCAACTTCTCGACGTAGGCCAGGATGTCATTGAGCTGCCGGGTGAACAGTTCGATTTCTTCGGGCACCAGAGATAACCGCGCCAGATTGGCCACGTGGAGCACTTCGTCTCGGGTCAGGGCCATGAATTTTCCCTCAATAGCGATGCAATGGCGCCGTCAGGAACCCCGGGTTGAGAAACCCGGTTATCCCCCCGGCTGGTCACACGGACCGGGGCGGACATGGCGGCGACTTTTATTATATACTGAAGGATAGGCCGGGAACCAAGAGAAATCCATCTTTCCGCCTCCCGGCCCGGAAAATGCGCCACCCGCACCCGGGCCTTCGCACCACTTTTCGCCTGAGCCCCCAAAAACCTGCCGCACCTTAACAAAACCCTACTTAAGGCAATCTTAATGATAAATGAAATAGTTACCCGCGTGGCCAGGAATTTTTGGTATTATGGTGGAAAAAGCATTGCCGAATAGATATAGTTAATCGTAGCATAAAGGGGGGAAAATTATGAAGCTCAATGGTCGTGCTGCGGCAATCGTGTTGGCAATGGTTGCCATCATTATCATCGGTATGGACTTTCGGGTGGAGGCCTCCCAGTACCTGGGGCAAGTTACCTGGACCTGGCATAAAACCACGGACGAACATGGTGCCACGGATAAAACCGAAACCATCGTCGCTAACCTATTTTTGCTCGGTAATTCATGTTATGAATTGGTGGGAAGCTCTACTGACACTGAGATTGGCGGGACCGCATTTGGCGGTGGGACCGCGGTGTTAGTAGGCACTAATTTAATCATGACTCTCAGCTATTCCAAGATCCGGTCGGACGGCAGACAGGAGACGGGGATTTTTCAGGGCCAGGTCAATAAAACGAGTTTTAACGGCAGCGGCTGGGGCATTAAAAAGCGCTTCGACCCCGCCAGCATCGGCGCGTCCCCCGTCTTTATCGATAAGTATATGGCGGGAACTCTTACCGTTGTAGGTAATCCGCCTCCTTTAGGGCCGACGCCCATAGCTCCCATGCAATTGTTGCTGCTGGACGATAAGTAGCAAGCACAGGCTGGAAAGCCTCTGCCACCAAAATCCCACCCGTTACCGCCTGAAACGGACTTTATGAAAATATGAAAAGGCTGACAAGGAGATAAACGCCATCCCGGACCACCACCAATTGCAAGAGATCGCCCGCCAGGTTCGCATCGACATCGTGGAAATGTTGTTCCGGGCCGGTTCCGGCCACCTGGGCGGCTCGCTGTCAGCCACCGATATCCTGGTGGCGCTCTTTTTCGGCGAGATGCGCACCAAGGCCGGCGACCCCTGCTGGCTCGACCGGGACCGGTTCATCCTGTCCAAGGGTCACGGGGCCCCGGCCTATTACGCCGTCCTGGCCCGTCTGGGCTATTTCCCCCGGGAAGAGCTCCTGACTCTACGCCAGTTCGGCAGCATCCTGCAAGGTCATCCCGACTCCGGCTGCACCCCGGGGGTGGAGATCCCCACCGGTTCTCTGGGGCAGGGCCTGTCCATCGCCAACGGCATGGCCCTGGCGGCCCGTCTGAATGGCCACGCCAGCCGGATCTACGCCCTGTTGGGGGATGGCGAAGTGCAGGAAGGCCAGATCTGGGAGGCGGCTATGACCGCGGCCCACTACGGCCTCGACAACCTGGTGGCCATCCTGGACCGCAACCGTCTCCAGATTGACGGCCATACCGCTGAGGTTATGAGCATCGAGCCCATCGCCGACAAGTGGAAGGCCTTCGGCTGGCACACCCTGGAGGTGGACGGCCACGACATCGGCCAGCTCCTGGCGGCTTTTCAGGCCTGCAAGGGGGTCAAGGGGCGGCCCAGCATGATCATCGCCCACACCGTCAAAGGCAAGGGCGTGTCCATCTTCGAAGGCCAGAAGAAATATCACGGCGTGGCCCCGAACCCGGAAGAATATCAGCAGGCCTTGCAGGAGTTGGGGGCCGTGACCGGGCCTCCGGCCTGAATCGAGGATAATGTGGCAGCCAAAGAGAGCACCCGAGTCGAATACGGCAAGACCCTGGCGCAGTTGGGGGCCGAAAACCCCCAGATAGTGGTGCTGGACGCAGACCTGTCCGGCTCCACCCAAACCCACCATTTCGCCAAGATTTTTAAAGATCGCTTTTTTAACGTGGGCATCGCCGAGCAGGACCTGATGGGCACCGCCGCGGGCCTGGCCCTGGGAGGGAAAATTCCCTTTGCCAGCACGTTTGCCATGTTTGCCACCGGCCGCGCCTGGGAACAGATCCGCCAGACCATCGCCTACGGCAACCTCAATGTCAAGATCGTCGCCTCACACGGCGGGGTGACGGTGGGGGAAGACGGCGGCTCCCACCAGGCCGTGGAAGACCTGGCCCTGATGCGCATTTTGCCCAATATGGTGGTGCTGGCGCCGGCCGATGGCCCCGAAACCCGGGCCATGACGCGCTGGGCCGCGGCCTATCACGGCCCGGTTTACATGCGCACCGGCCGCCTGGCGGTGCCGGTGATTTACGACGACACCTATGTTTTTGAGTTGGGAAGGGGTTCCCTGTTGCGGGAAGGCGGCGACGTCACCCTGATGGGGATAGGGATCATGGTCCAGACCTGCCTGGACGCCGCCGCCTTGCTGGCCCAAGACGGCATTGAGGCTCGGGTTCTCAACCTCGGCTGCCTCAAACCCCTGGACTGGGAACTGGTGCTGGACTCCGCCCGGCGGACCGAGGCCGTGGTCACCGCCGAAGAGCACATGGTCACCGGCGGCCTGGGCAGCGCGGTGAGCGAAATCCTGGCCGAACATTGCCCGGCGCCCTTAAAACGCATCGGCTTACGAGATACGTTCGGCATGTCGGGGAAACCCGAAGCTCTCTTGAAACATTACGGTCTGACCGCTGACGATATCAAGCAGGCGGCTTATAAGGTCATAGCCCGGAAAGCCAACCACCTGGCCTTGCCGGTCATGGATCTCAAAGCCCCCAAAATGGCAGGGAGGTAAAGTTAGTCCCGTGAATCGACCCCAAGATTTGAAAACCCCGGGCCTCGGATGGCTCAGATCATCCCGGCGGCTAGGCTTGATCCTTTTAGCCCTGGGTCTGGCGGCGTATTTCCTGCTGCCGGCCTGGGCAGCCCCCCCCGTCTCCAGCTATGACTCCCTACGCCTTTACACCGAGGCGCTCTTCGAGGTCTCCCAGAAATATGTCTGGCCCAAGAATGAAGAGGAATTGATGTACGGCTCCCTCAGGGGGATGATGAACTCCCTGGACCCGGACTCCTCCTTCCTCACGGCCAAGGAATATCAGAATTATCTGCAAGGCGTAAAGCGCGCTCCGGCCGAAGCTGGCATGGATATAATCGTCAAAGACGGCCTCCTCACCGCGGCCAGCGTCATCGATGGCGGCCCCGCGGCCCGGGCCGGTCTGAAGCCCAATGACCACATTATCAAGATTGACGGGCAGATGGTCCGCAACCTCACCACTCAGGAGGCCACCCGGCGCTTCCAGGGCGCCCCCGGCACCGAGATTAAGTTGCAGCTGATCCGCAACGGCGAGGTCAAACCCCTGGATCTGACCGTCACCCTGGAACCCCTGGATGGGAACACCGTCACCACCAGGTACCTGGAAAACGCTGTGGCTTATGTGCGCATTCGTTATTTCAACGATCAAACCCCGGTTGAGTTGGCCAAGGTCTTGAACAATATCAAGCAGCATAAACCCGCGGTCAAGGGCATTATCCTGGATCTGCGCAACAACGCCCGGGGCTCCATGGAGGAGGCGGTACGCAGCGCTTCTCTGTTCCTGGGTAATCAGCAGATCGTGATCGCCAAAGGGCGTTCCCCCAAGACCGAACAATCCTATACGGGCAAAGACCGGGACCAGGTTTTCAAAACGTTACCCCCCATGGTGGTGCTGGTGGACCAGGGAACCGCCCGGGCGGCGGAGATCATGGCCGCAGCCCTCCGGGATCAGGCCCGGGCCACGTTGCTGGGAGCCAAGACCCTGGGCCTGTGCGGCCTTACGAAAGCCTTCCCCCTGGAAGATGGCTCCGCTCTGGTGATGACCGTGGCCCAGTGCTATACCCCCAAGGG
>JAHIKF010000365.1 GCA_018897875.1 Pseudomonadota bacterium
ATGCACATCCTCAACCTGGCAGTGCACCCCGACCACCGCCGCCGGTCCATCGCCCGGCAGTTGCTGGCCCAGGGCCTGGCCCAGGCCCGGACCTTAGGGGCCGAACTCGCCTGGCTGGAGGTGCGGCCCTCCAATCTCGCCGCCCTGGCTCTGTATGAGTCCTTCGGCTTCCGAGAAGTGGGCCGCCGCCCCCGCTACTACGCCGACACCCGCGAAGACGCCCTGCTCCTCACCCTGGACTGGAGCGAGGCGGGAAATAATTAAGGGAGGGGGTAAGGGGCTTTTTTTACAAGTCCCCCTTCCCCACTCCCTCAGTTGCTCTCTTATGGTACTTCCTGCCTTAAGCCGTATTACCCTGGGTGCAGCCGCAGCCGCCGGGATGTTCCCGGGGGCTGGTGGTCAGGGTCTTATTAAGATATTTTTCCACCAGGGCCTCCGGTGCTTCTACGGGCGCGCCGGCGATCACTTCGATGCCTTTTTTGGCCAGGAGCCCCTGGGCCTTGTCCCCCAGGCTGCCGGCAATGACGTGGGTCACCCCCAGGTCATCCAGCCACTCGGGGAGGCCGCCGGGCTCATGGGGCGGGTTGGGGATGAGTTCCTTGGGACCCACGGCGCCATTTTTCACCGTGAAAACGGCAAAGTGGGTGGCGTGGCCGAACTTATCCGACAGCTTGCCGTCTTCCACCGGCAGGGCGAACTTCAGGACCCCGGGCTCCCGGGTGACCAGCGGCGTTGCGGGCAGAGTCTTTAGGATATAATCCACGATGGGCGCCAGGGCCTGGAAGAAGGGACTGTCAGCCTCCTTGACGTCTATGAGCTGGCCCTGGTCCGCGGCCTCCACCAATGACGGGTCAAAGGGCAAGGCGCCCAGGAAGGGGACCTTGGCGGCGGCGGCGGTCTTTTCGCCGCCGCCCCGCTTGAACAGGGGCAGGTCCTTGGCGCAGTGGGGGCAGGCATAGCCGCTCATGTTCTCCACGATCCCCACCACCTTCATGTTGATCTTGTCGCAGAAATTGAGGGACTTACGCACGTCCGCCAGGGAAATCTCCTGGGGGGTGGTGACGATGACCGCCTGGGCGTCGGGAATGGTCTGGGCCACACTCATGGGCTCGTCCCCGGTCCCCGGCGGGGAATCCACCACCAGGTAATCGAGTGCGCCCCACTGCACTTCGCTGATGAACTGCCGGATGAGCTGGTGCTTCAGGGGTCCCCGCCAGATCACCGCCATTTCCCGGTCCCGCATGATGGCCTCCACGGAGATGACCCGGAGGTTGTCAAACAGGTCCGGCGGCAGGGCAAACTGGGCATGGGTCAGGTCCAGGGGCTCCTTCAGGCCCAGCATCCTCAAGACGTTGGGGCCGTGCAGGTCCACATCCATCAACCCCACCTTTTTGCCCCGGCGGGCCAGGCCCAGGGCCAGGCCCACCGCGACGCTGCTCTTGCCCACGCCGCCCTTGCCGCTCATCACCACCAGCTTGCGGCGAATCTGCTTCAGGGCCCGGGCCATTTCTCGTTCTTCCTGGTTTTTATCCGCGGCATGATGAGCCGGATCACAGCTCTGGCAAGACTTGGGGTCTTCGCCGCAGGACTTGGGATCGGCTCCATGAGAACATTTTTCCATATTTCAAGCTCCTCTTAGGGGTAGTCAATGAAAAAACCGGCAGCGAGGCGCAAGGTCTCCCTCCCAGATTCCTCTCTCTTTAATATTATATAAGTGTACGTCTGTTTTTGGCAAGATGCAAGTTATGCACAAAAGTCAATATCAGGGTTTTGAGCTTCGGAGTTTTAGGCGGCGGGGAACCAGCGCGATTGCCATAAGCTCATGGTGCGTAAACCGCACCCTACGCAAAAACTTTTCAAGGCAGTTGCTCAAGGGTCTTTGGTTCACCCGTAAATTATGAAAAGTTGGTGGGGCGGGTCTCCGTGCCCGCCGCCGTCATAAGCTCATGGTGCGTGGGACGCACCCTTGAAAGACGTTTCGTGCCAGAAATCATCAAGGAGAATTAGTGCTCAGCCCAGCATAATCATGGCAATAAGGCGGTAAAGAGGCATGATGATGGCCCCCAGGATGCCGGTGTAAAATAGGACCAGGATCAGGATGAAGCCCACCGGCTGCAGGTGG
>JAHIKF010000029.1 GCA_018897875.1 Pseudomonadota bacterium
AGCTCTTGCTGGTACTGTCTTTTTAAGGCGGCGAATTCCCCGGGGGCGTCGATCTCCATGGCGGTCAGCCCCGGGGACAGGCGCACCGGTTTCGGGCCGACCGCCACCTCCAGGCAGGCTGACAGGGAATGGGCCGGGTCGGTGGAGAAGAGAAAGATTTCCTGGCCCGTAAAGTCCTGGGCCAGGCGCAGAGCGGTGGCGCAGGCCAGGGTGGTCTTGCCCACGCCCCCCTTGCCGGCGAAAATTATCATGGTGAGGTCGGGGGCAGGAAGCCCCGGCGCCCCCTCCACCCGGGGCGGCTGCTCCCCCGGCCTCGCCGTAAGCGCCGGCCCCGGCGCCTCCAACTCCCGGACCCCGTCCCAGAAAGCCGCCAGAACTTCCCCCCGCACCTCCTCGGGGTAGAGAGGAACCTCCCAGAAGGAGTAGCCGGCCAGGTCCTCGGCGGTGAATAAATATCGGCATATCGGCCGCTGCCGTCGCCGCCCCTCGGCGCACACCGGACAGGGGCTGTCAGGAAAAAGCCGGTTGACCAGGATCTCCCTGACCGGAATATGCATCTCCCGGAGCTGCCTCAGGAGGTCCAGGGTCTCCCGCAGCACCACTTCCTCCGCCAGCATCACCGGCACAAAGCGGCAGCGCTCCCGGTCCCGGAGCAATTTTTCCATTCCCTGCACCGAGGCGGACCAATCCAGGAGAAAACGGTCCAGCTCATCGGGCTTATAGGTCCGGCTGAACCGGGCTTTCATGAAACGGTGCTTGGCCAGCAGGGCGTCCAGGGCTTTAAGCCAGTGGCGGATCAACTCCGGCATCCTTAACAGCTGCAGGGTGTGCCCCGTGGGCGCGGTATCCACGATGATGGTGGCGTAATCCCCGGCCTCCGCCCAGCGGGAGATCTCCAGCAGGGCCATCAACTCGTCCAGACCGGGCAGGGAGAGGTCCAGGAACCGGCTGATATCCTCGTCGTCCAGGAAGGTGCCCCGGGCGGCGATCTCCTGGAGCTGCCCCCGGTGCTTGGCCTTGAAGGCCTCGAGACATTCCTGGGCGCTAAATTCCAGGATCGTCAGATTGGCAGGGGGTTGAAAATCGCCGAGGCTGTCGGCTAGGGAATGGGCCGGGTCAGTGGAGACCAGGAGAAAAGTGTCTGTGGGCCGGGTGCGGGCCAGATGCAGGGCCGCGGCCGCGGCGCAGGTGGTCTTGCCCACGCCCCCTTTGCCGCCGAAGAACAGCAGCCGCAGCCTGGTATCCTGTAAGAAAGTGAGCATGCCCGTGGCCCTCGTGAGTGTCGTAGCCTGAGAAATAATGCCGGTCTATGGCCGGAAAGGGTCGCGCCAGGGGCCGCCCCAGAGGTGGTTAACGGTCTCCGCAGGAACCTTATCCTTACCCCGTTTGCTACGGGCCCGGCCGGTTGACGGCTTTTTGCCCCCGGGCGCTTTTTTCCCGGCTTGCTTCGGTTTTTTCTCGGCGGCAATGGGAGTGGCGGTTTCCTGAATCCGGTCCAGCCGGTCCAGGAGGACCTTCTCCTGGGCGTCGAACTCCGCTTCGGTGATCTGCCCGGTTTCCAGCTTCATGTAGAGTTCGCTCAACTGGGCGGTGATCCTTTCGCCTTCCCCGGCCTGGTCCTCCTCGGCCGCGTCCTGGATCTGCCGGCCCAACCAGATGACTCCGTGAATGGGAGCCAGCAGCACGTCGTCAATGAGAAACATCAGATATTCCTTCCCGGTGCTGGGGTTACAGCTCGAGGTTTAGCTCCACGAAATTGTGGGGCGCCCAGGGGCCGTTGTAGTCAAAGGCAAAATGGTTGTCGAACAGCTTGGCCGCGGCCAAGACGCCTTCCTCGAACTTTGCCTGGGCCCCGGCCCCCCGCCCCACCAGACAGGCGAGGTTCATCACCTCGCTTTCGTTGCGGCATTGGTTCCGCTTGATCTCAAAGCACCATCGGGACACAATCTTCGCCACCCTCTCGGCGTGGGTTTCCCGGTGTTTCTGGAGGTGGCGGTCAAACATCCTCCCCAGTTCGATCTTGTCATTCTGGGAGGGATTGCGATTGTGCCCCAGGAAGCGGTCCCGGGCGGTCCGCAGCTCCGGATGGGTGTTGACGAAATATTCGAAGATATTGGGGACGTCCAAGGAGACCCGCAGGCCCATCTCCACCTTGCCCGCCACCCGCTGCAGTTGCCTGGCCAGGATGTCGTGGTTCCGGGTCAGGATCTCCTGGACCGCCTTGGGGCCCTCGGCGATGATGCCGAAGGACATGGGCAGGAGAGCAGGGGCAGCTTGCAGCAGGCCCTTGAGAACTGCCTGCTGGGCGGCCAGGTGGCGGCGTTCCGGACGGATCTTCTCATCGGGCACGTCGCTCACCACCGCGGCCACCTTGCCGTTGGTGATGGTGTAAACCGGTTTCCCTTCCAGGCCCTTAAAGGCATAAACCTGGGCTGCCGGGCTGGGCACCACCGCGTAGAGGTATCTGCCGCTTTTCGCTAACTGGGTCATAATCTCACCTGCATGGTCTTGGATTGGGAGGTGGGCGCCTGAGGTCCACCCCCGGCCTGCTGCCGTCCCGGCCGGCTAAGTCCCGCCCCCGGGTTTCAGATGGCGGCGCCTTCGCCCCATACCCCGGGGCGGGGCACCAGCTTCAAGAACCGGACGCTTTTGAGACTGCCCTCTTCGGTCTTGATCTCCAGCAGGGCGGTGCAGGCGAAACACTTGACCTGCCCTTCAAAGTCGTCATAAACATCGTCCAGTTCCACTTTGTGGCCACAAGAAAGGCAGTTAATTTTCATGGTGTTCTCCCTTTGATCTTCAAAATTCTAGATCGTCCCTTTCCATTATTACCGAGTCTCTGAGCCCGTAGGCGACAATGTTGAGTCGCTTGTCCAACCGGAATAAGTA
>JAHIKF010000366.1 GCA_018897875.1 Pseudomonadota bacterium
GAATTTTGTTACCGCTTTAATCGACGCTTCTGGGAACCCCAAATGTTTAACCGGATGATCACTGCGTGTCTTAATGCTCAAACCGTTACCTTTTCGGAGCTAAGGCAATAAGCGTATATAAGAATAGCTCGGTGGGGCGGGCCTCCGTGCCCGCCAGCGAGAGGCAGCCAGGGACGGCCGCCCCACCAACACCAGCTATTTTTTATCTTTCGTTGTGTCCGTGAGGAAATGATCATTGTTATGAGAGGTCGGGATGTCGGCAGGGTTAGCCTCGTTCCCAAGTGCAACTTGGGAACGAGAGGATACCCCAGAACCCAGAACCTAAAACCCAGAACCTAACAGCTTAATTACTCCTCAGACTTCTTAGGCTTTTTCCCCTTCTGCCCGGATTTACCCGCCGGCCCCTTTTTGGCCCCCACCAGTTTTTCCTGGTCGGGGTGCGGCCCCAGCCACTGGACCTGCCCGGAATCGAGGTCATAGAGGGCGCCCACTACTTGCACCTGGTCGTCTTTGACCTTCTCCCGGATGATGGGGCTCTGCCGCAACATATCGTCAATGGCCTGCCAGACGTTGCCCGTGATGGCGGCCTTGAGGAGCACGTCCTTGGCAGCCTGGGGGTTGGCCTCCCGGGCCTTGTCCACCGCCGGTTTGATGGGCGCAACCAGCTTGGCGATATTGGGGGGCAGCTTGGTGTCGTCCACTACCGCGGTGACCGCGCCGCACTGGCTGTGACCCATGACCACCACCAAGGGCGCGGCCAGGTTGGCCACGCCGTATTCGATGGTGCCGATCTCATCCGTGGCGGCAACGTTGCCGGCCACCCGGACCACGAAGATATCGCCGATACCCTGGTCGAAGATGATTTCCGCCGGCGCCCGGGAGTCGGAACAGGTGAGGACCGCGGCCAGGGGGTGCTGGCCCTGCGCCGCGGTCAGGGCCCGGCGGACCCGGTCCTGGTGGGGATGCTGGAGTTTGCCCTCCACGTAACGGGCATTGCCCGCCTTGAGGATCCGCATGGCCTCATCCGCAGAGATCCCCGGATTGGGGCTGGCCGCCAGGGTGGGAGATGCCAGGGGAGCGGCCACTATGAGGATAAGCATTGCCAGGCTGATTCTCTGCATAAAAAGCTCCTTTACGCCAGGGGGCGGCCGTCCCTGACCGCCACCGATATTCTTTCAGGCCACCTTATACCGGTGCGCAATTAAAAGACGATTATTGTGTCATCCTGAGCGCCGCGAAGAATCTCTCTTTTAAAGCCGCCGAGATTCTTCACTCCACTGCGTTCCGTTCAGAATGACATGAATATTATTAGTTTTTTGACTGCAACTTCGTATCACTTGCCGCAGGACGGGCACGAGGCTGCCGGCTCCGGGCTCTTCCCGGGGCCTTCTGCCTCTCGCATCAGCTCTCTGGCCAGTTCCATCATCTGCTTCAATTTCTGGTCCACCCGGCAGTTCACCGTATCCGGTTCAAAGGTGCCGTCAGGGAGGCGTTTGCCGGCCGGAACCCCGGTGAGGAGTTCCAGGGCTTCATCGGCATGGCCCACGGCCCAGACGTGAAACTTGCCTTCTTTAACCGCGTCCACCACCTCTTTTTTCAGCATCAGCTCCGGGACATTAGCCTTGGGGATAATGACGCCGTGCGTGCCGTCCAGGCCCCGGGCCTTGCAGACCTTATAAAAACCCTCGATCTTCCAGTTGACTCCGCCGATGGGCTGGGCTTCGCCCCGCTGGCTCATCGAGCCGGTCATGGCGATGTTCTGGGCCAGGGGGAGTTCGATCAAGGCCGACACCAGGGTGCAGAGTTCCGCCAGGGAGGCGCTGTCGCCTTCCACCAGGCCGTAGCTCTGCTCAAAGCAGAGGCTGGCCGACAGGGTCAGGGGCTTGTCCCGGGCAAAGCGGCTTTTCAGGTAACCAGCCAGAATCAGGACCCCCTTGTTGTGGATGTTGCCCGAGAGCTGGGACTCCCGGTCGATGGTCACCACCCCTCCCCTGCCCAGGGCGACGCTGGCGGTGATCCGGGACGGGCGGCCGAAGGAGTGATCCCCCAGGGCATATACCGACAGGCTGTTCATCTGGCCCACCACCTGGCCGGCGGTCTCGATGAAGAGCATCCCTTCATCGATGAACTCCTGGAGCTTTTCTTCCGGCAGGTCGGCCCGGTAGGTCTTCTCGTCGATGGCCTTATCCACGTCGGAGCCCAAAATCGCCTCGTGGGTGTTGCTCCGAGCCCAGTAATTGGCTTCTTTGACGACGTCCTGAACCTCTTTGAGCTGCAAAGTGAGCCTTTGCTGGTGCCCGGCCTTTTCCTGGGCATACTCCACCAGGCGGGCCATGCCGGTCTTGTGGAGGGGGATGAGCTTCTTCTCCCGACAATAGCCGGCTAAGAGCTCGCAGAACTGCCGCAGGTGGTCGTCAGTCTTGCGCATCCGCCAGTCGAAATGGGCCTTGATCTTGAAGAATTTATGAAAATCTTCGTCGTAGATATAGAGCAGTTGGTAGATATAGGGGTCGCCTACCAGGATGATCTTGATGTTCAGGGGAATGGGCTGGGGCTGGAGGCTGCGGGTGGTGATCAGCCCGAACATCTCCATGGGGTCCTCGATCTTGACCTCGCCGTTTTTCAGGCAGCGCTTCAGGGCTTCATACGAGAAGAACCAGCGCAGCAGGTCCATGGCCTCCAGGACGAGATAGCCGCCGTTGGCCCGCTGCAAGGCCCCGGCCCGGATCAGGGAAAAGTCGGTCACCAGGGCGCCGAACTGAGCCCGGCGTTCCACCGCCCCGAACAGGTTGGAGTA
Organism: Pseudomonadota bacterium; assembly: GCA_018897875.1. Classification (GTDB taxonomy): domain Bacteria; phylum Desulfobacterota; class Desulfobaccia; order Desulfobaccales; family 0-14-0-80-60-11; genus 0-14-0-80-60-11. The sequence continues at coordinate 2,798 of JAHIKF010000366.1, forward strand.
GGTGGGGTTGTTCTCCATGATCACCGGGGCGCCTTGGGTCTCGGAGTGGTCCACGAAGACGTTCACCTGGTATTGCATGAACGACGGCTCCGGCGCCGCGAAGGGAAAGGGGCCTTGGGCGGCGGGCCGGCGCTTGAGGTCGTCGATATTTTTCAGGATGTCTTCCTGGACGTCTTTGATGTAGTCCAGGACCTGGGGCAGGTCCTGGTATTTCTCCCGCAACTCCTCCATGTGTTGGCCCACCACGTAGAGGGCCACGTCCTGGTCCAGCTTTTTCTCCTTTTCCTGGAACTCCTTTTCCATCTTGCGGATCTTGCGGATGGCCTCGTTCATGTAGTTGTGGAGCTGGGCGGACTTCTGGCGCAGCGTCTCCCGGTCCTCGTCGTTCAGGGCCTTGAGTTCATCTTCGCTCAAGGGCTTGCCTTCCTTGCCGGGAAAGATCATGAGGCCGGTGGGGGAAATATTGAGGATAAAGCTCTCTTCCCCCGCCTTGGCGTCCAGTTCCTGAAGGATCTTGTTGCGTTCCTGGGTGAAGCCGTGCATGAGGGCTTCCCGGCGGCCGGAGTAGTCTTCGCTTTCGAACACCTCGGGGATTTGCACCTTCAGGTTGGAGATGAGCACTTCCATATCCGCCTTCAGGAGCCGGCCTTTGCCGGCGGGCAGGTTCAGACTCTCGGGCTTCTCCGAGTCCTTAAAATTGTGGACATAGATATAATCCGGCGGCGTCGGCTCGGTGGCGGCCAACTCCTGCACGTAGGCCATGATGGCTTCGGTCTTCCCGGCCCGGGGCGGCCCGGCTACGAAGATGTTGTATTCCAGGTCCTTTACCCCCAGGCCGAACTCCAGGGCGTGGACCGCCCGGTCCTGGGCCACGACCTTTGCCTTCATGGGGCTGACGTCCAGGGTGGTTTCGAATCCCAAGGCGTCGGGGTCACAGACGGCGCGCAAGCTCTCGGGTTTTAATTCCCAGCGGTTTGGCGACATGCTTCCTCCTCATCAAGATCATTTCTAACCGGCAGACCGCCAGGAGTCTGAGGCGGTCGTATTATACCAAGTTCTCATTCAAACGCAATAAATCTGCTATATAATCTATTGATATTAATAATTTTTTTAACAGAAAACAGAAAACGGCATTATTCGCTACCGCCTTCCCGGCGGTTTAAAGGACAGGCCCGGGGGTCATGGAAATCCGGACCTTCGATCTGGATGGTGTTGTGCTCCAGGCCGAATTGGCGGCGGAGCAGTTCTTCCAGTTCCCAGGTCAGGCAGTCCCGGTTGCTCTGGTTGTCGATGGTCACGTGGACGCTCAGGGCGTAAATGCCCGAGGCGATGGTCCAGATGTGCAGGTCGTGGACCTGCTTCACCTGGGGATGGCTCTCCAGAGACTGCTGCACCTCATCCGCGGCGATATGCTTGGGGGTGGACTCCAGCAGAATGTCCGCGGCCTCCCACACCAACTGCCAGCTGCTGATGACGATCATCACCCCGACGATGATGCCGGCCAGGGGATCGAACCAGTACCAGCCTTGCCACCAGATGGCCACGCCCGCGGCGATGGCGGCCACCGACCCGAAGGAGTCGGCCAAAAGGTGCAGGAAGGCCGACCGCAGATTGAGGTTGTGCTCCCGGGACGGCATGAGCACATACATCCCGAACAGGTTAACCAGCAGACCCAGGCTGGCGATGATGATGAGCGGGCTGCCGCTGATGGCCGGCGGCTGGAAAAGCCGTTGCGCGGCCTCAAAAAAGATATACCCGGCCATGGCCCAGAGGACCAGCCCGTTGACCAGGGCCACCAGAATTTCCAGGCGGTGGTAGCCGAAGGTCTTCTGAGGGGTGGTGGCCTTGGTCGCCCACCTGAGCGCCAAAAGGCTCAATCCCAGGGCGCCCACGTCGCTCAGCATGTGCCCGGCGTCGGCCAACAGGGCCAGGCTGTTGGTGAGAAGGCCGCCCGCCAGCTCCACCACGAAAAACGCCAGCTGGGTCCAAAAGGCCAGTCGCAGGCGCCGGCGGCTGCCCTCGAACCGGTGCTGGTGGACGTGCGCCGCGTCGTTCATACCGGTTCCCGGTGAATTTCCAGAACCTGGTACAGCCTCATGCCCCGAGGGGTCTGGACTTGCAGACGGTCCCCCACGGCACGGCCCAGCAGCGCTTTTCCCAAAGGCGAGGCCAGGGAAAGGTGCCCGGCCGCGGCGTCGGCCTCCAGGGGGCCCACCATTTTATACTCACGTTCCTGGCCGGTGTTCAGATTGACCACTCTGACCCGGGCGTTGAATCTTACCTTGTCGGCCGACAGGTTGCTCCCCACCAGCACCTCGGCGTTGGCCAGGGTCTGCTGCAACTGCCGGATACGGCGCTCCAGCTGCCGGCGCTGGACCAGGGCGGACTGGAAATCGGGATTTTTCTCCACCCGGCCTTCCTGGGCGGCCTCCAGGATATCCCGCACTACCTGGGGGCGTTCCACCTGACTGAGAAACTCCAGCTCCCGGATGAGCTTCTCATAGCCGGCCCTGGTCAAGAGAATCTTTTCCATGCCACCTGACTGCCAGTAATTGATTTATGACTCGGAGCATCTGCTCCTGAGCCCGTGATCCACCCGTAATACCTGCAAATTTGGTATTGGCTGGTGGCACAGCCTTTCCAGGCTGTGCACTGCTAACCTGCTTCCTTGACACAGGCTGGAAAGCCTGTGCCACCAGTTGAAAGAACTTTTCCAAGCAGTCATTTATGGGTCTTTCGGCCCACCCGTAAAGCATGAAAAGTCGGGTAGGGCGGGCGTCCTCGCCCGCTACTCAACTGGATTGATGGTGCGTAGGACGCACCCTACATTTTTGCTTATTCAGCCTCGGAGCCCGCCGGGCTGTGCCCTTAAACCAGGGCAAGGTTATTTCTTTCTTGCTCCGGCCGATAAATCTCCGCCCAGCCTCCAGACGCATCAATTTCCTCTTATTCTTATCTAAAAAGCACGGCGGGGTCAACACCGGCGGCAGCGCGTAATTTCCTCCGGGACCGCTCCTTGACAGCGGTGGCCGCAGCCGTCTATGATCAGGGTAGTCGTTCATGAGCCCATGGTTCACCGGTAAATGGTGAAAAGACCAGTGGGGCGGGCCTCTGTGCCCGCCACTTTTGGTGGCACAGGCTTCCAGCCTGTGCACCGCACCGGCAAGATGCCGGTGCCACCAAGAACTTTTCAGCCCAGTTGCTCTTGGGCCTGTGGCGCACCCGTAAATTATGAAAAGTGGTGGGCTTCTTAGCATGAACCGCGGTGCATAACATTCATTAACCTTAAACTTTGAACCTTGAACCTTGAACTTTTCGGAACCAGCCATGGCAGCGGCGACCGGCCGGGTCGCCCCTATGGTGCGAGGTTGCGAGAGCCCCTAAGGCTAAACCACCATGGCCGTTTGGGGCCATCCCCAATCATGAAATTCTTTGTAGGGGCGGTTCGCGAACCGCCACTACGGATGGACTTTCACGGTAAAGATACCGGGGCTCACCGGGAGGCCACCGTCCCACCATGTTTAACCGGTTATCGCCTCAGTTGGTGTTGCGGTCCCCCTGGCGGCCCTACCGGCCCCGGCCGGGGGAGCGGGTGCTGGTGTTGGCGGCGGGCTCGACCTTTCCGCCGGGCCATCCCGCTACCCGCCTGTGCCTGGATCTGTTGGTCGAGACCCTGGCCGCGGCGCCTTGCCCGCAACTCCTGGACGTGGGCTGCGGTTCGGGGGTGCTCCTTTTGGCCGGGGTGGCCGCCGGCGCCCAGGTCGGCGTGGGGGTGGATCTCTCCTGGCGGGCCGTGGCCACCACCCGAAACAACGCCCGGGCCAATGGCCTGGCCGCCGCCGTGCAGGTGGTCCGGGGATCCACTGAATGTCTCCGGCACGCCTTCGGGGTGATGCTGGGGAATTTACCCTGGGCCGTCCAGATGGACAAAGTGGCGGAATTCACCCGGCTGGCGGCCTCCGACGCCCGCCTGATCCTGTCGGGTTTCAAGGACACCCAGGAGGAGGAACTCCGGGCCGGTTACGAACAAGCGGGTTGGGTCATGGAGACCCGGCGCACCCGGGACGAGTGGGTCATCGAACTCCCGCCGGAGAAAAGTTACACCTGGGTGGCCTGGCAGTTGAGGCGGCGCTGACTGTAGGGCGGGCATTGGCCCGCCTTGTAGGATGCACCCGGCGCACCATTTTATTCTGTTCCTTGAAAAGTTTTTGGTGGCACCGGTATCTTACCGGTGCGGGTGGCACAGGTTGAAAACCTGTGCCACCAACGGGGGCGGGCACGGGAGGCCCGCCCACCAGATTTTTCATCATGTATGGGTAGGCCAAGGGTTCATGAGGAACTGCTGCTTCGAAAAGTTTTTGCGTAGGGTGCGTCTTACGCACCAATTAATCGGAATCGGCGGGCAGTGCCCGCCCTACATATCTTTTCATGTTTTACGGCTGGGGCAAGTAGTGTAGAGCGGGCCTTGTCCGCCATCCATAATGTACCATGCGCCCACGACTCCAGGCACAGGGCAGGCGCCGGTGCTACCATCCGGTTGCGCACTTTTCAGGAGGGAAATTGTGACCCCCGACGACGCCTACCAATGGCTAACGGAGCACAGCTTAGAGACCGCCTACTTGAAATCCATGGGCCGCGTGCTGGGCTGGGACCAGCGCACCCATATCCCAGCCAAAGGGCATCCGCACCGCCACAACCAGTTCGCCCTGCTGGCCAAGTGGATTCACGTCCGGGCCACCGATCCCCGGATGGGGGAGGGCCTGGCCCGGGTGGAGGCCTCGGACCTGGTGCTGGACCCCATGGCTGTGGCTGCGGTGAACGTCCGGGAGTGGCGGCGGGATTACGACCGGGCCGTCAAAATTCCCCAGGACCTGGCCGTGGCCCTGGCCAAGGCCACCGCCGAAGGCGAAACGGCCTGGGAGCGCACCCGGCCTTCGAGCGACTGGGAGACTTTTAAGCCCTTCCTGGCCACGGTGGTCGCCCTGAAGCGGGAGGAGGCCCAGGCCCTGGGCTACGCCGCCGAACCCTATGACGCCCTACTGGACGATTTTGAGCCGGGCGAGACCGCGGCGGCGTTGGCGCCCCTGTTGGGCGAGCTCCGGGTGTCCCTCCTCCGGGTCTTGGCGGCGGTCCAGGGGAGCGCCCGGCAACCCCAAGGCGAGGTGGTGCGCCGGCATTTTCCGGTGGACGCCCAAAACCGTTTCGCCCGGCTGGCGGCTCAATCCATCGGCTATGATTTTGCCGGCGGCCGCCTGGACCTCACGGCCCACCCCTTTTCCACGGACATCGGCCCCGGGGATGTGCGCATCACCACCCGCTTTGACGAGCATTATTTCTGCCCGGCCTTTTTCGGCGTCCTGCACGAAACGGGTCATGCCCTCTACGACCAGGGGCTGCCGGTGGCCCACTGGGGCACCCCCCGGGGGGACACCGTCTCCCTGGGCATCCACGAATCCCAGTCCCGGTTATGGGAAAACCTGGTAGGGCGCTCCCTGGGGTTCTGGCGGTTTTTTTATAAGAGGGCTCAGGAAGTCTTTCCCGTACTCCAGGATGTGCCCCTTAACACCTTTCACTTTGCCGTCAACGAAGTCAAGCCGTCGCTGATCCGCACCGAGGCCGACGAAGTGACCTACAACCTGCACATCCTCCTGCGCTTTGAGCTGGAGCGGGCCTTGATGAACGGCGACCTTGAGGTGAAGGATTTGCCCGGGGCCTTCAACGACAAGATGCGCGCCTACCTGGGGCTGACGCCTCCCGGTCCCGGCCAGGGAGTCATGCAGGACATCCACTGGTCCGCCGGGCTGTTCGGCTATTTCCCCACCTACACCCTGGGGAACCTCTATGCCGCCCAGTTCTACGCCACCGCGGAGGCTGAACTGGGTCCCCTGGAGGAGGGATTCGCCGGGGGCGATTTTGCCCCGATGCTCACCTGGCTGAGGGACAAGATTCACTCCCAGGGCCACCGCCTGTGGGCCCGGCCGCTGGTCCGGGAGGTGACCGGGGAGGAGTTGACGCCCCGGTACCTGGTGCGCTACCTGCAACGGAAATTTGGGGCGCTGTATGATTTTCCGGCTGATGGTCTCTATAGTGTTTGCCATAAATTCCTTCCAGTTGCCGGTTCTTAAATCCCCCTAAGTCCCCCTTTTTCAAAGGGGGACTTTAACAGCAATTCCTTGTAGTTCCCCCCCTTTTTTAAAGGGGGGCAGGGGGGATTATAAAGCTTCCCCTGACGGAAAAAACTTCTGGCAATTA
>JAHIKF010000367.1 GCA_018897875.1 Pseudomonadota bacterium
GGCCTCGAATGCAATATTGGCTCTGCGACATGCTCTCCTCTTTCCAATTACTGAGGACAGCTTTATCACAAAGTTAATTTTGTCGCCAGCTAAAAATGCTGCCGTTTTCTTTTTTTTCATACCCTGTGATCAATTACCATTATAGACTTCATAATCAGATGATTCTTCTAGTCGTTTTAATGCTTCACTCAACGCAGTCTCCCCAGCATTGGATCTTAAACTCACGTTGGCGCCTTTCTCAATTAAAACCTTTACAATATCGCGGAGGCCAAACCTAGAGGCATTAATGAGTGCTGTCCTACCATTATTATCCTCTATGTTAGGATTGGCACCCTTTTCAAGTAATGCTTTAACGATGTTGGTATCATGATTTTCTGTCGCGTAAAGCAATGCTGTCCAACCATTTGGGCTATCCCTTAGATTCACATCGGCTCCGCAATCCAATAGCCATTGAGCTCCCATAATATCACCATCCTTTACTGCGAATATCAAGCGCAAGTCCTGATATTTTGCGCGTTCATATCCGCTCCGCTCATATTTTTCATGATTGTATCGAGTTTCGGCCCAATCAACCGCCCTTAACAGATCATAAAGGCTTTTAAAACGGTCATATACGCCAGTACGAGGCCCAACAAAATAGGCGATAGAATCTAAGCGCTCAAACCTAAATTCGGTTCCGATTGGAAGCACTGCCCAATAATCACCAGGCTCAAGATTGAGTTGTCTATTTCTAATATCATCGGGACTAAGATAAATTCCATGCGCGTAATACCCAAACTTTCTTAGTGCTGCGTGTGCATCTGAAAAATCCATTGAAAAATCCATCTTTTCCCCTCATTCCCAAGTTGCACTTGGGAACGCTAATGTTTTTGCCAAGCTCTGCTTGGCCAGTGGTGGGGCGGGCCGCCGCGCCCACCGCCTTCATGGCGGGCAGTGCCCGCCCAACATTTCATGGTGCGCGGTGTACAACCGACATGTTTTCCCTTTTCCCCTTTTCCCCCTACTCCTTCAAATCCACCACCGTTACTCCCGGGTTGGCGTCGGCGTGGAGTTCCTTTACCAGGCCGTGGTGCTTCAGGTGGTCCCACAGGGCGCGTTTCAGGCGGCCGGTGCCCACCCCGTGGATGATGTCCACCTTCTCCTGGCCGTGTAGCACCGCCTGGTCGATGAGCCGGTCCACCAGGGGCAGGGCCTCATCCACCCGCAAGCCCACTAAGTTGAGGCTGGGGAGCCAGGCCGGCGCCCGGTGAAAGCCCGAGGCGGCGCCGCTTCTGATGGCCTTGCCGGCCTCGCCCCCCACCGGGGTGACCTCCTCGGGGCTGACCCGGAGATTGACGTTCCTGGCCTGGACCTCCAGGCGGCCGCCTTGGATGTCGGCGGCCACAACCTTGCCGGTCAAGCCCAGGGCCGGCAGGAAGACCTGCTGGCCGGGCAGAAACCGGGGACTCACTGCCGGGGCCGGGGCGGGTTGAGGTATCAGGTCCGCCAGCAGTTGCGCCTGGCGCCCGGAAAACTCCTGGCGCAGCTTGCCCCAGGGCTCAACGCCGGCCTTCAGTCTCCGGACGATGGCCTTAAACTCGACTTCGGCCTCCTTGATGCGGGCCAGGGCGGCAGCCTTGGCCTCATTGACCAGCCGGGTGCGCTCGGCTTCAAGCTCGGTTTGGCGCGCTTCCAACTCGTGTTGGTGCCGGTCCACTTCCGCTTCCCGCCGCTTGAGTTCCGTCTCCTGGTAGGCCAGGTGCTGCTGGGCCGCCTCCACCGAGGCCAGGAGCCGGTAGGCCCGGAGCTCGTCGGCGTTGAGATAGCCCTCGGCCATCTCCAGGATTTCCGGGGCGAGGCCCATATCCCGGGCCAGCTTCAAGGCGTTGGAGGCCCCCACCACCCCGTAGGCCAGGCGATAGGTGGGCCGCCGGGTCTCTTCGTTAAAGATCACCGCCACATTCTCGAATCCATCGGTCTTTTGGGCAAAACTCTTGAGAATCGGCAGGTGGGTGGTGGCGGCGCCGTAAGCCCCCCGCTGATAGAAAGCCTGGAGCAGGGCCAGGGCCAGGGCGCCACCCTCGGTGGGGTCGGTGGCCGTGCCCAGTTCGTCCAGGAGGATAAGGGCCGACTCCGGGAGGTTGCTGAGCATCGTCAGGGCCCGCTTCAGGTGGGCCGAAAAGGTGCTGAGGCTCAGGGACAGGTCCTGGGGGTCGCCGATGTCGGCGAAGACCGCCCCAAAGGGGCACATCTCGCTGCCTTCGTCCACGGGAATGGGGATGCCGCTCTGGGCCATGAGGGCCAAAAGGCCCAGGGTCTTCAGGGCCACGGTCTTGCCGCCGGCGTTGGCCCCGGAGATGATGAGAAAGCGGTGCTCGGGGGTGAGCGTCAGGTCAACCGGGACCACGTCCGGGGCAGCGCTATTCTCGCGCCGCTGCTGCACCAGAAGGGGGTGGCGGGCCTGGCGGAAGTCCGCGCCGCCCTGATTCCGCCAGATGGGCTCTCGAGCCCTAAACTCCTCGGCAAATCTGACCCTGGCCTGGATGGCGTCCAGTTCGCCCAGGGTCGTGAGGCTGAGACGAATTTCGTCGAGATGATTCCGCACCAGGTCGGTGAGCCGGCGCAGCACCGCTTCTTCCTCCCGCTTTTCCCGGTTGTGCAGGAGATTGAGGGCGTTGTTGTGCTCCACGATGGCCAGGGGCTCGATAAACAGGGTGGCCCTGGTCTGGGACTGGTCGTGGATGATGCCGGGAATGGCGCCCCGGTGGTCGGCCTTGATGGGAATGACGTAGCGGCCGTGGCGCTGGGAAATGAGGGGACTCTGGAGGGCGTCCTGAAAGGCCGGTTGGAAAAATTCCTGCTTGATCTGGCGGTTGACCCGCTCGCGAGTATCGGTCAGTTCACGGCGCACCGCCGCCAGGCCGGGGCTGGCCTGATCCAGGATAAAGTTGTGCGGGCTGATACACTGCTGGATGACCTCGGTGAGCGGGGTCAGGTCCTTGAGATCAGCGGCCAGGACCGCAAGGCGCGGGGTCAGGTTGCCCCCTAAGCCGATATAGTGCCTGAGGTGCCGGGCCAGGCGCAGCACCTGCAAGACCTGGTTGAAGGCTTCGGCGGGCAGTAAACTGCCCCGTACGACGGCCTTGGTCAGCCAGGTGGTCAGCCGGGGAAAATCGGTAAAGGGGATGGGGCCTTCACGGTATTGGAGTTCACGCAATTCCTGGATTTGCCGGAATGGCGCCTGGATCTGGTGCAGATCGGCGAGGGGCTTGAGCGCGCCCAGAAAATCCCGCCCGAGGTCAGAGACGGCGTAAGTCTGAACCACCCGGAGAAGCTGAGGAAACTCCAGGGCGGTCAAGGTTGGCTCTGGCATAGCACTCCAGGTTTCCGTTTGAGGGTGGAAGGTCTATGAACCCAGACGCTGCTGCGCGATCTCTCGAATCACCTTGCCGTCAGCCCGGCCGGCGAGGCGGGCCATGGCGTTTTTCATTACTTTTCCCAGGTCGTTAGGGCCGGTAGCCCCCAGTTCGGCAATGACCGCGTTCACTTCGGCGGCCATCTCTTCGGGGCTCAATTGCGGTGGCAAAAAAGAGAGGAGGACGCTGAGTTCCTCCTCTTCCTGTTTGGCAAGATCGGGCCGGCCGGCCTTGGTGTACTCGGCTACGGCCTCCCGACGCTGCTTTACCTGCGTGTTGATGGTTGCCTGCAGCTCGGCTTCGGTGAGCGGACGTCTAACGTCCACCTCGCGGTAACGGATGGCACTCTTCAACAGCCGCAAGGTGGACGTCGCCACCGGTTGTTGGTTTTTGATGGCCTCTTTTAAGGCCTGATCCAGCCGCTGATAAAGGGACATCAATTGCCCTCAATTTTCCGCAGCTTCTTCAAAGCCCGCTTTTTGGCCGCCAAAATCTTCTTCTTCCGCTTAATGCTGGGCTTTTCGTAATGTTCCCGTTTGCGAATCTCAGAGAGAATCCCGGCCTTTTCGCACTGTTTCTTGAAGCGCTTTAAGGCGACCTCGAAAGGTTCGTTGGGTTTTACCCTGACGCCGGGCATCCATCTCGCCTCCCCCCGTAGTCAGATAGCACCGGTCGTCCCCGCCTTCTTGCTGTAGGTGAATCGGGTACTCCAGAAGATTGGTGGGGCCGACATGGTGATCATGCTTGAAACGTTTATTGTTTATCATCTATTTCAAAACTGTCAAGGGATTTTGTGTGGAAACTTAAGGTGCAAGGGAATTTCTCCGCTTCAGAAAAAATATTTGGCGCAAGTGGCTCTGGTTAGCGTATCATGGCGCTATAATTAACCGGAGCATAAAAGACAGTGCGTCACCGTAGGGGCGCTTCGCGAAGCGCCCCTAATAGAGCAACGCTCCAAGCAATCAATGTAATGCTCCCCATTAATAACCAAATCTAGCCCCGGGGTGAAGCATGCGGCGTCTAAAAATTTGCTGCCTGGTCTGGTTGGCCGTCTGGCTGTTGGCGACGGCGGGCTGCGTCACCGTCAAGGTGAGTCTGTTCGAAGAGCCGGGCCCCTTGAAGGAAAAAACCATCTCGGGCTACGGCCGGGACAAGATCCTGCTCATGGAGATTGCAGGCGTCATCCTGGAAGGGCCGCACCGCATCCTGGGGCTGACCAAAGGGGTGACCTCGCCCAGCCGGATCAAGGAAGAACTGGAAAAAGCCGCCAAAGATGACCGCGTCAAGGCGGTGGTCTTGAAGATTAATTCCCCGGGAGGCACCGTGAGCGGCGCGGATGTCATTCTCCACGAACTCAAGGCCTTCAAGGCGGCCAAAGCGGTGCCAGTGGTGGTCTGCCTGCAGGGCCTGGCCACTTCCGGGGGCTACTACGTGGCCCAGGCGGGGGACACCATCATTGCCTATCCCACCTGCATCACCGGTTCCATCGGGGTTATCGCCATGAAGTTCAACCTTCGGGGGCTGATGGACAAGTTCGGTGTGGACGACGATGTGGTCAAGAGTGGCAAATGGAAGGATTTCTGGTCCCCGTTCCGGGCCGCCACCCCGCAGGAGAAGGAGATGATGCAGCAGGTCATCAATGACTTTTACCGGAGGTTTGTGGACGTGGTGGCCCAGGGGCGGCAGTTGAGTCTGCAAAAGACCCGGGAAGTGGCCGATGGCCGGATCTTTACCGCCTCCCAGGCCCGGGACCTGGGTCTGGTGGATCAGTTGGGCTACCTGGACGATGCTCTGGAGTTGGCCAGGGTCAAGGCGGGCCTGGACGCCCCCAAGGTCATCACCTATCACCGCCCCGGCGGTTACAAGCCGACGATTTACTCGCTCATGCCTGATCTGGACATGGCAGGACCCCAGTTCTTGTACCTCTGGTGGGCCGGAGGCGCCTGAGATCAAAGCCGTCAGACCGGCCCGGATGAATTATTTTTAAGGTCTGCGCCCCGCAACCGATAAGGAAAGTAAGGAATCAATCCGGTGTGCCGGGCAGGGGGCCAGCAGGGGGCTAGCAGGGAGCCGGGAAGTACATCCCTATCAATTATAACGAGGTGGCGGCGCTTTAGTTTGGCTGAGAACAAGATTTTATTGATTTTTAACTTTCTTGATATTACGGTATAAAATAGATAAAATAGGCGCAGAATTAACCGGTGTGAGGTTGTGGCAACGTTGCTCCCTGCCCCCGAGGCTACCGGGGAGGAGAGGGGCAATACGAGATCAAAGCGTTGATTTGTTTATAAAATAACATGAAGAAACCGAAGACACCCAAGAAACCGGGACCCGGAACCGGGGCGCCGTCAACCAAGCGGAACGGCAACGGCGCAGAAACCTGGAGCTGTGGCTGGCCCCCTGGGCCCGAAGACTCGAACTTGCAGAGGAATGAACAGTTGATTGAGCAGGTCCGTCAGATTATCGCCGCAACCCCGGAGGTCCGTCCGGAGAAAGTGGAGCCGCTGCGGGAGGCCGTGGAACAGGGCACCTACGAGATCGATGCCCGTAAACTGGCCAATAGCCTCATCGCCAAAATCATCCTGGACTGCTGATCCATCACCCGGCCGGTGAGACCGCCGGCGGTTTAATCGAACTCCCCTTCCCCGTCACTCGATTTTTTGCCCGCTTCAACTTAGTCCAACGGATTTCACCGGTATAGTTGCCTGGAGAAATATCTTATAATATCCAGTTGTTGGGGAACGATAATTTACTTATTATTTATAATTGTACCAATATTATTTTTTGTGGTATGGGGGGGCTATGAGGAAAAAATCTCCCTATAGAGGTATGAGATAATGCTAAGAATCTGCAAAAGCATCTTGGCGGCATTAGGAGTGGTCCTGGCCTTGGCTCCGGCCGCCTGGGCCCACAATTATTCCTTTGTGGACATTGATTATCCAGGAATCGCCACCACTCTTAATGACATCAGAGGCCTCAACAACCGGGGCCAGATTGTCGGCTCGTACACCTCGGGAGGGCGCCAATACGCCTTTATCAAAAACGGGGGAATGTATAGCACCCTTAGTCTCCCCGGCACTAGCAATATAGCCTGGGGAATTAATGACGATGGCCAAGTTGTCGGGGCTTATGACAATCACGGATATATCTACAACACCAGCAATAGTAATTTAACCACCATCGATGTTCCTGGGAACCTTGGTAATACAGCAGTATGGGGGATCAATGACGCCGGTAAGATTTCGGGGCATTACTGGATCAGTATGAACTCTGCTTTTATATATGATGGCAGTTATTGGACTTTACTTAACAAGGTGGGAGCTACCGCAACCAATGCCTTTGGCATCAATGATGCCGGTACCATCGCGGGGAATTACACCATGGATGGGCATGATTACGGTTTTACTTATTATGATGGGGGCTTCCATGACCTGAATGTCCCTCAGGCGCAAAATACCCGGCCAGTGGGCATCAATGACCACGGCGATATTGTCGGGCGTTACTGGAACGATGGCGGGACTATTTATGGTTTTGTCTACCACGATGGCAAGTTTGAGACCCTAACCATGCCGGGGGCCGAGATTGTGCGGGTCCTCGGGATCAATAACGCCGGCCAGATAGTACTACTGTGTCATAAATTAATGTCATCTGGATCGTTGATCCGGTGACAACAGGGGCACCGAGACAGACTGTTTGA
>JAHIKF010000006.1 GCA_018897875.1 Pseudomonadota bacterium
CAAGCGTTTAAAGTCAAAATCCGCCTGAGCCAGTTCGCCTTTGAGACGGCTGACGTCGGTTTTCTTGCTGATGGCTGCCTGGATTTCAGCGCTGCCCCGGATATCGCCCAGGAGAATGGCGCCCACCAGCAGGTTATCCTGGATCACCAATTTGCGGTAGGTCTTTTGGGCCTCATTTTGGTGGACGAGGGCTGTAAGCTTGCCGTCGGCATCGATGTCGCCGGCGGCCATCAGGTCAATCCCCGCCACCTTGAGGACGTTGGACGGCAGCGTGCCGTCGTATTTTGCCGCCTGTCCCGCCATGGCGGCCCCGGCCACCGCGCCCTGCTCCATGGCGGCGGGCCAGATGCCGTAAAACCGTCCCCGGTGCTCGATGAGGTCCCCGGCGGCGTAAATGCCGTCCCGGGAGGTTTTCATGGTGTCATCCACCTTGACGCCTTTGTCGATGTCAAGCCCCAGGGCCTGGGCCAGGGAGAGATCAGGCCGCACCCCGGCGGAAACGAGCACCAGGTCACCTTTGAGCTTCTCCCCGCTTTCGAGGTTGACCGTCAGGCCATCCGGTCCGGGAGCGATCTCCTGGGTCTTGGCCCCCAGGTAAAAGGTAAAGCCCATGTCCTCCAGCTGCCGGGCCAGGATGGCGGCGCCGGCCGCGTCCATCTGCCGGGGCAGCAGCCGGGGAAAAAACTCCACCACTATTACCTTCAAGCCCAACTTGCGCAGGCCGTTGCCGGCCTCGAGCCCCAGGAGGCCGCCGCCGATCAACACCACGGTCTTGGCTCCCGCCGCGGCCTGTTTGATCCGGTCGGCATCGGCCAGGGTCCTCAGGGTGAAGACCCCGGCGGAGTCCGCCCCTTTTATCGGCGGGACAAAGGAGTTGCCGCCGGTGGCCAAAAGGAGCTGGTCGAAAGGGAAACGCTTCCCCTTGTCGGTCTCCACAAATTTCTGGGCCGCGTCGATCTGCGTCACCCGTGTATCCAGATAGAGGTCGATGCGGCGCTGGTCGTACCAGCTTTGCTGATGCAAGGTGATCTGGTCCGCCGCCTTTTCCCCCGCTAGGTACTCCGGCAGGGCGGGCACATAGTAAAAAGGCCGGGACTCCCGGGAAAAGACGACAATCTTGCCTTCCGCATCATGTTTCCGGATATTTTCCGCCGCGGCATTACCCGCCACACCGTTACCGATGATCAGATACGTAGTCATGCTGGCTCCTTTATTATTGCTGTCAAGGAAAACCCCGTCTTGTAATCAAATAAGGCTTGATCCGGCATCCGTCAACCTCTCCCCGGCGCAAAGAATCATGGCGGCAGCGCTGTTTTTCCTTTGGAATTTGGGGCGAATGTGCCATACAATGGTGCGCAAGAGAATTTCCCCCCTGGAAATTGCCTTTACCTGGGCGGCCTGCCGGGCAGGCGCCGATGGGCAAAAGGTTGGCGGAGGCAGAAAGCCTTGGGGGCCAGAGAGGAAGTAACGGCCAGATTTTGCGAACCACCACAGAACTGAACTGCGATGAGGCCAGCGCGAGCCGGGTAGGCCGGCTGGTTTGGCTGGTCGCCGGCCTGGCCATACTGGTCCTGGGCTGCACCATGGTTGGGCCCGACTACGTGCGCCCGCCGGTCCAGGTGGAGCAGACCTGGCTGGACACCGGTGACAAACGAGTCCAAACCGCGACGGCAGAATACAAAGACTGGTGGCAGGCATTCAAAGATCCGGCCCTCAACCAGCTCATCGACACCGCCTACCGGGAGAACCTGACTCTCCGGATTGCCGGGGTGCGGGTCCTGGGGGCCCGGGCCCAACTGGGTATCGTCACCGGCCAGCTGTATCCCCAGTCCCAACAAGCCACCGGCTCGCTGCAAAAACAACGTGTAAGCCCCGGTGGTGTTGTCGGCGGTTCACCACAAAGTTCATCGTCTTTCGGAGGAATGAGTCTGGCTCAAGCCCAGGTCGGCTTGACCGCCAGCTGGGAGATAGATTTCTGGGGCAAATTTCGCCGGGCCATCCAATCCGCCGATGCCAGCCTCCAGGCGACCATCGCCGATTATGACAATGTTCTGGTCAGCCTGACCGCGGATGTGGCGAGCAGTTATATCCTCATGCGCACCCTGGAAAAACGACTGGCCATCGCCAACGAAAACGTGCGCATCCAGACCGAAAGCCTGCAAATCGCCCAGGCGCGGTTTTCAGGCGGCACCACCTCAGAACGGGACGTGGAACAGGCCAAGACCATTCTGGCCAATACCCAGGCCACTATCCCCACCCTGGAGAGCCAGTTGCGCCAGACGAAAAACGCCCTGTCGGTGCTGTTGGGCCTGCCGCCGCATGATCTGGCGAATCTGTTTAAGGGTAAAGCGGTAATTCCCGCGCCGCCGCCCCAGGTGGCGGTGGGAATTCCCGCCGACCTGATCCGGCGGCGGCCGGATATCCGGGCCGCAGAGTTTCGGGCCGCGGCCCAATGCGACCAAATCGGGGTGTCCAAGGCTCAACTCTTTCCGGCTTTTTCCCTCACCGGGACCTTTGGGCCCCAAGCCACTGATGTGGGAACGGCCGCGCTATCTGACATGTTCAACTGGCGCAACCGGGCCGGCTCCATGGGCCCGACGCTGCAGTGGAATATCCTTAACTACGGGCAAATCACCAACAACGTCCGGTTCCAGGACGCCAAGTTTCAGGAGTTGCTCATCTCCTATCAGAACTCGGTCCTCAAAGCCCAACAGGAGGTGGAGGACAACCTGGTGGCGTTCCTGAAGGCCCAGGAACGGGCCGGTTTTCTGTCGGATAGCACTACCGCGGCGATGCGGTCGCTGGAACTGGCGGTCATCCAGTACCGGGAGGGCATCACCGATTTCACCACCGTCCTGACGGCCCAACAGGCCCTGTTGAGTGAGCAGGACAGCCTGGCCGTCACCCTGGGAGACATCTCCCGGAATCTGGTGGGGGTTTACCGGTCCTTGGGGGGCGGCTGGGAGATTCGTGAAGGTCAGGATTTTGTGCCGGCGGAGATCAGAGAAACCATGGCTAAACGCACCAATTGGGGCCGCCTGCTGGCCCCGGCCGCGGTGGCGGTGGCGCCGGCCCCGGAAGGTCAAGGCCGCCTGATTCGCGCCCCGGACTGGTAAGAGGGACCGAACCGCGGTTTTTGTCCTGGTTCCCAAGTTGAACTTGGGAACCCACGTATAACCCAAGCTCAGCTTGGAACCCAGCCAATACCAAGCAAAGCTTGGCGGACAAAGGCGTTTCCTAGCCAAGCTTGGGAACGAGAAGGCGGCCGTAGTAGGTGCGGTGCGCGAACCGCCCCTACGGGAACTTTTCTCAACCGTGTAGGGCGGGCACTGCCCGCCATGTAGGGTGCGCACCGCGCACCACCACCGCCCGCCTGGTGCGCGGTGCGCACCCTACAATAACTTTGAATCTTGAGCTTTGAACTTTTCAACTCAGCAGTGCCGAAATGAGGTGGCGTTCTATGACAAGCTTTGGTGCGGCCGGAACCGGAAAAGCGGCAGGAAGACCGGCGCCACGGCTGGGCCGTCGCGCCCTGGCCCCTATACTAATCCTGGCTTTGCTGCTCCTCAGCCCCGGCTGTGGCGACAAAAACACCTTCGTGCCGCCGCCGCCGCCCAAGGTCACGGTCAGTCAGCCGGTGACGCAGCCGGTGACCGATTACCTTGAATTCACCGGCAACACCCAGGCCATCAACACGGTGCAGCTCAAGGCCCGGGTCGAAGGCTACCTGGAGAAGGTCTTTTTCAAAGACGGCGACCGGGTCCAGAAAGGGCAACTGCTGTTTCTGATCCAGCAGAACACCTATGAGGCCAAGCTCAAGCAGGCGGAGGCGGAGATTCTCGCCCAGAAGGCCAAACTCTTCCATGCCAAAACCGAATATGCCCGGTACACCAAGCTGGTGACCCAGAAGGCCGCGGCCCAAACCGACGTGGACAACTGGCTCTACCAGCGGGATGCGGCCCAGGCCGCGGTCATGTCCGCGGAGGCGCAACGCGATCTGGCCCGGCTCAACCTGGGCTACACCAAGGTAACCTCGCCCTTTGTCGGCCGCATCGGCCGCCGGCTGAAAGACCCCGGCAATCTGGTGGGCGCCGGCGAAGCCACCCTCCTGGCCGATGTCGACCAGATCGACCCCCTCTATGTCTACTTCACCATCAATGAGCGGGACCTTCTGGACATCACCAAGGACACCAAGGAATCGGTGGACGCGGTCATTCGCAAGGACATCCCCCTGTACCTCGGTCTCGCCAATGAGGAGGGCTATCCCCACAAAGGCTACCTGGACTTCGCCAGCATCAGCCTCAACGCCACCACCGGCACCCTGACCCTCAGGGGGGTCTTTCCCAATCCCAAGGGCATGATGCTGCCGGGCCTGTTCGCCAAGCTGCGCGTCCCGGTGACCCACAACAAGTCCGCCCTGCTGGTTCCCACGGTGGCCATCGGCTTCGACCAGTTGGGCCCCTACCTGTTGGCGGTGGACGACAAAAACGTGGTCCACCGCCGGGCCGTCAAACTCGGCACCGAGGTCAAGGACCTGACCGTCATCACCGAAGGCCTGAAGGAGCAGGAATGGGTCATCACCAACGGGCTCCTCATGGCCATCCCGGGTAAACAGGTGACTCCCGTCAAGGCATCGGCCCCGAACTCGGAACCGCCACCGCCCCCGGCCCCCGGCGGGCAACTCAAGAAAGCCGCCCCATGATCTCCGAGTTTTTCATCGACCGGCCGATTTTCGCCAACGTCATCGCCATCGTCACCGTCATTCTGGGACTGGTGTGTCTGTATATTCTGCCGGTGGCGCAGTATCCCGAAATCGTGCCCCCTACCATCCAGGTGACCACCATGTACCCCGGGGCCAGCGCCGAGGTCATCGCCAACACGGTGGGCATCCCCATCGAACAGGCGGTCAACGGCGTGGAAGGCTCCATCTACATGTCCTCCACCAGTTCCAGTTCCGGAAATTACAGCCTCACCGTGACCTTCGCAGTGGGCACCAATCTCAATGCGGCGTTGACCCTGGTGCAGAACATGGTGAACGGCGCCACCGCCCAGCTTCCCGAGGCGGTGCAGGCCCAGAGCGTCACGGTCCGCAAGGTCTCCACCAACATCTTGCAGGTGATCAGCATCTACTCCGATGATGACCGCTATGATGCCACCTATCTCTCCAACTACGCCATCATCAACCTGCAATACCCCCTGGGCCGTCTGGCCGGGGTGGGCCAGATCCAGGTGTTCGGCGCCGGGCCCTATAGCATGCGGGTCTGGCTGGACCCCAACAAGCTCAAGTATTACAACCTCACCACCCTGGACGTGGTGCACGCCATCCAACAGCAAAACGTCCAGGTGGTGGCGGGTCGGCTGGGAGCCCCGCCGGTGCCGCCCGATCAAACCTTCCAATTCACGGTCAACGCCTTAGGAAGGCTGGCCGACACCAAGCAGTTCTCAGACATCATCGTTAAGAGTGTGCGCAGCCAGCAAGGTGAAACCGCACAATTAGTGCGGGTGAAAGATATTGCCCGGGTCGATTTGGACCAGCAATTTTACAGCAATTTTGGCGGCCTGAGCGGCAAGCAATCGGCTCAAATCATGGTCTTTGCCCTACCCGGGGCCAACGCCCTTGACGTCGGCAAAAAGGTCAAGGCGGCCATGGTCGAGATGAGCCAGAACTTCCCGGAAGGCCTGAAATACGGGATTTATTACGACACCACTGAGTTCATCGGCCAGGCCATTCACGCGGTCTATGAAACCTTGTTTGAGGCCGGCATCCTGGTGCTCATCGTCATCATGGTGTTTCTGCAAAATTGGCGGGCCATGCTGGTCCCGGCCACCACCGTGCCGGTGACCATCATCGGCGCCTTCGCGGCCATGTCCCTGCTGGGCTTCACGGTCAATTTGATGACCCTGTTCGCCCTCATTCTGGCCATCGGCATCGTGGTGGACGACGCCATCGTCATTGTCGAAAATGCCTCGGTTTACATCGAGAAAGGCTTCTCTCCGCGCGAGGCGGCCATCAAGGCCATGAAAGAGTTGACCGGGCCGATTATCGGCATCACCCTGGTGCTCACTGCGGTTTTTATACCCGCCGCCTTCATGCCGGGCATCACCGGGCAGCTCTTCCGGCAATTCGCCCTGGTCATCGCCTCCACCGCCATCATCAGCGCCCTCAACGCCCTGACCCTGAAGCCGACCCAGTGCGCCCTCTGGCTGCGCCCCCACGTTGCAAAGACACCCAACTTCTTTTATCGGGGGTTCAACCGGGCCTACGCCGTGGTGGAGCACGCCTACGTCCTCCTTATCCAATGGATGGTCCAGCGCACTACCCTCATGGTGCTGGTGTTTATCGTCGTCATCGCCCTGGCCGGCTGGCGGTTTACCCAGCAGCCCACTGGCTTTCTGCCCACGG
>JAHIKF010000368.1 GCA_018897875.1 Pseudomonadota bacterium
ATCACCCCTTCGAAACCGGCGTACTCCAGGGGATGGTCCTCGGTGGGCACAGCCAGGCGCTTGTCTTGGGGGTCGGTGGAAGGCCCCTTGGGGATAGCCCAGGATTTCAAGACCCCGTCCACCTCCAGGCGGAAGTCGTAATGCAGACGGCGGGCGGCGTGCTTCTGGATGACGAAGATGACCGCCTGAGAGCCCGGCTCCCGGTCTCCCGCCGGCTCCGGGGTGCGCTTGAAATCGCGTTTTTCCTGATAATCCTTCAGACTGCCCCGGGTCATAAGTAACCCCCCCCCTTTCCAGCCGGCCTTTATGCTAACCTAAGCATCCGGGGCCATGCGGTCAATGGTATCCCGGGGGAAGCGGTCAGAGGGACTAATACCAATCTGGGCTCAAAAAGGTAATTTCCCTTTGTAGGGTGCGTCCTACGCACCAAGAATGGCGCGTGAGACGCGCCCTATGGATTGTAGTGCCTTGGGAAACCATTCTCCAGAACTAAAAGTTTTTTTTGGGGAACAACCTGGTATAACCGGTCGGGTCAGCAGTCAGGATGAGCCGGGGGAAGAAAAAAAGCGCCGCTGACCAAATAAAAAACGGTTGGCTCTTGACATTAATATTAATTGTAGTATATAAATAAATGATTTACTGCACATCAAGGGGGGCCACGGCCATGCACTGCGCAACTTTGAAACCAGGGGTAGATTGTACCTTTATGTCCAAAAAAGGCTGTTCGTTCAACGGCGGCAGCTGTAAAACGGTAGTGACGGAATGTGAAGGCTGCGACCGGATTTTGGGTTCCAACGGCAGCTCTTTCTGCGTCTCTTTTCCGGACCCGACCGCCAAGTGGCGCCGGGGGGCCTGCAATCTGGCCACCCATATAAAGACCGATAAAAAAGAGGCCGCCCAGAAGGTCAATCCGCTGAAGGCGTCCAAACGCCAAGCCGCCGGCCGCTAGGCAGGCGTTGAACGGACAGCGCGGCCCGACTAACCAGCCGGCCGCGCTTTCCTTTTTATCCCACCCTTTTCTCTCCTATCCCAACTTTTCCAGGGCGGCTTTGATCCGGGTCAATCCCGTGGCGATCCGTTCCCGGGACGTGGCGTAGGAAAACCGCAGGCAGTTGTCCTCGCCGAATTCGCCCCCGGGCACCGCCGCCACCTGGGCCTCTTCCAGCAGATAGGCCGCCAGGACCCCGGACCGCGACTGTCCCGGCGTGACCTCCAGCTTGTCATAATACGCCGAAAAATTGGGAAAGATATAAAAAGCCCCGCCCGGCTTGATGGTGGTGACGCCCGGAATTTCCAGCACCCGCCGGTAGATGTCGTCCCGCCGCCAGGCAAACTCCGCCAGCATGATCGCCACCGAGTTCTGGGGGCCGGAGAGCGCCTCCACCGCCGCCTTCTGGGCAATGGAGTTGGGGTTGGAGGTGCTCTGGCTCTGCAGGGTGTCCGCCGCCTTGATCCCGGCTTCGGGGCCCGCCAGGTAGCCGATGCGCCAGCCGGTCATGGCATAGGCCTTGGAGACGCCGTTGAAGACAAAGGTGCGGGCCTTGAGCTCAGGGCTCAGCATGGCCATATTGACGAATTTGGCCCCGTCGAACATGATCTTGTCGTAGATGTCGTCGGAAAAAATATAGAGTCCGGCCGCCAGCGCCACTTCCCCCAGGGCCGCCAATTCGGCCTCGGTGTAGACCCCGCCGGTGGGGTTGGAGGGGCTGTTGATGATCAGGGCCTTGGTTTGGGGCGTGAGGCTGGCCTTCAGTTCCGCCGCGGTGAGATTAAAGCCGTTGGCCTCCCGGGTGGGGACGACCACCGGCTTGGCTTCGGCCAGCAGGGCCATGGGCACATAGGAGACCCAGTAGGGGGCCGGAATGATTACCTCATCGCCTGGATCGAACAGCACCTGGAACAGGTTGTAGAGGCTGTGCTTGCCGCCGCAGGACACCAGGATCTCGCTGGGTTTGTAAGTCAGGCCGTAATCGGCCTGAAAGCGGTCGGCGATGGCGGCTTTCAGCTCCGGGGTGCCGCCCACCGGGGTATAGCGCGTAAAGCCCTCCCGGATGGCCCGGATGGCGGCCTCCCGGATGTTGTCCGGGGTGTCGAAATCCGGCTCCCCCACCCCGAAGTTGACTATATCGACTCCCTGCGCCTTGAGCTGATTGGCCTTGGCATTCAGGGCCAGGGTGGCGGAAGGGGGAATCTGGCGGATACGACGGGCAAGTTGCATGGTAACTCCTTTACGGATAAAATTTGCCAGGCGGTACGAGTCGGAACCCGATAGTAACCAGAGCTTATAATCGTTACTTTGTTGTGAACCTGGACCTGGTGGAAATCCCCCCTAACCCCCCTTTAAAAAGGGGGGAGATGGTGAAGTCCCCCTTTGAAAAAGGGGGATTTAGGGGGATTTTAATCAGTATAGATAAGCTCAGTATAAACCATTTCTGCTCCGAGTAAAATCCCGTCCCGTGCCGCCTCACGGCAACAATCTTTTGATAATTATCCAACATTATGATAATTGTCAACTGCGGGAGGCTTGTCCGGTGAAATCCGTCGCCATCATCACCAAGAAATTCAAACCCGATGCCCTGGAAGCGGGCCGGGCCTTAAAAATCTGGCTCGAAGGCCGCGGCGTCAAGGCCTGCCATTTCGAAAACGAGCCCGAACCCCATATCCTCACCCTGCCTCCCGACGTGGAGTTCATCGTGGTCATGGGGGGGGACGGCACCATCCTGAGCGTCGCCCGGCATTTCGGCGAGCGGGGCGTGCCCATCTTCGGGGTCAACATGGGGGGCCTGGGGTTTCTCACCGAAATCTCCCTGGACGAACTTTACTCCAGCATGGCCGACCATGTGCTCACCGGCAGATTTGAAGTGGAAGAGCGCATGATGCTCACCGTCACCCTGTTTCGCCAGGGCCAGGTCGCCTGGCAGGAATTCGTCTTAAACGATGCGGTGATCAACAAAGGCGCCCTGGCCCGCATCGCCGAGCTGACCACCTGGATCGACGGCGAATACCTCACGGTCTACCGGGCCGACGGGCTCATCGTCGCCACCCCCACCGGCTCCACCGCCTACAACCTGTCCGCCGGCGGACCCATCGTCTACCCCACCCTGCGCCACCTCATCCTGTTGCCCATCTGCTCCCACACCCTGAGCAACCGCCCTATCATCCTGCCGGACACGGTCACGGTGGCCGTCACCCTGGACGAAAAAGTCCAGGACGTCTACCTCACCCTGGACGGCCAGGTAGGGCAAGCCATGGAGGCGGGCGACCGGGTAGAAATCCGCCGGGCCCCCTACCACCTGAAACTGGTAAAGTCGCCCTTTCACAGCCATTTTGAAATCCTCCGCACCAAACTGGGCTGGGGCGAACTGGGGGTCCGCAAGTAGTCAGGGGCCAGGGGTCAGCCCGTAGCCGTAGGGCGGGAAAGCGAAGCGCATCCCGCCTGGTTATCTCGTTCCCAAGCTCCAGCTTGGGAACGCCTTTACCCGCCAAGCTCAGCTTGGCAACCATTTTCGTTCCCAAGTACAACTTGGGAACGAGTGGGAAATAATTCATCCGACCAGAAAAAGCCTTGACTAACCTGAAAACTGTGTCTTAAAGTTCTATAAAAGATTGTATGGGGCGGATTCGCCAGACCTTTTCCTTTTTCGCCATCTCATTCTTTAATACGCTTAAATAGCCAGATCAAGTAAGGTGGGTATATGGAACAGGCTCAAGAAGAAATCCAGGACAACCCGCAAGAAGCAAGCGCCTTGGAGGATTTGTTGGCCAAGGTGAAAACCGTGGCCCAAAGTCGACACGGTGAGTTGTTCGCCCGGATCGTCGATGAGTTCTACGAGCAGGTAACGGAAGAGTACTTCTCCCCGGAAGACCTGGCCCAAATTGAAGAAGGCTTTGCCCAGATCAAACGGGGCGAATATGTCACCCTGGAAGAATACCTTAGCGGCAAGCGGCCATGAAATATACGGTCTCCCTTTCAAAGGAGGCGACGAAAGAGCTTGACCGCCTGGACCGAAAAACCGAGAAACGGATACAGGACAGATTAGACGAACTTACCGCGGCGCCTTACTCCGACAGATTATCCAACGAACTGGTCATGTCCCCAGGGCGGCGTTATTCCCGAGTGGGGAACTGGCGTATTTTATACCAGGTAATTGACAGCCAAAAGGTTATTGACGTCTCCGCCGTCCAGCACCGCAGCCGC
Organism: Pseudomonadota bacterium; assembly: GCA_018897875.1. GTDB lineage: Bacteria > Desulfobacterota > Desulfobaccia > Desulfobaccales > 0-14-0-80-60-11 > 0-14-0-80-60-11. The sequence continues at coordinate 4,199 of JAHIKF010000368.1, forward strand.
GTCTACAAAGAATTAAAGAAGTAAGCCGGGGCCAGGGGTCAGGGTTAACCGTAGGGGCGACCCGGCGGGTCGCCCCTTACCTGTTCGGATAAAGTCATGGTCGAACTCATCAAAGAATTCTCTCGTTCCCAAGTACAACTTGGGAACGAGTGGAAAATTTATCTGCTTATATATGGACGAAAACCGAAGGCATGAATAATCTTAACAATCTTACGGTAAACGTTCCTTCTGGCACTGTTCTTCATGAAGCTAATTGCATAAACAATCAAGGACAAATAATCGGTAACACCTCGGATGGCTGTACCTTCCTGCTGACCCCGATTCCGTAATATCTTTTGTTTGTGTGCGGAAATGCCCGGAGATGACCGTTGACTGTTTTAGGGTAATAATATGGCCGACCAGATAAAAGAATTTCCCATGTGGCGATACCGGCAGGGGCAAGTAAGCGCCACCCAAGACGTGGTGGTAGTCGAGGAGCCCCTGCAAATACGCCTGGGGGGCGAGCCGTTTCAGGTCTTGATGCGCCTGCCGGGGTGGGAGAAGGAACTGGCCCTGGGGTTCCTCTATACTGAAGGCATCGTCCGGGACCTGGCCGAGGTCATCACCATTCACTTCTGCGGCACCGGCACTGACCCCATGCTCCCTCCCAACGTGGTGGACGTGATGCTGACCGAGGCGGCCCTGGCCCGGCGGGGCCGCCGCCATCTCGAGGTGTCCTATTCCAGCTGCGGCCTGTGCGCCAAGGAGGCGGTGAACGAGATTTGTCAGAAGGTCCCGCCGGTGCAGAGCGCTCTCACCGTCGGCCCGGAGGCGCTGTTGTCCCTGATGGCCCGCCTCCAGGAAGCCCAGACCATCTACCAGGACACCGGCGGGACCCACGCCGTGGCCCTGGCCAGCCCCGACGGCAAGGTGTTTATACACGCCGAGGACGTGGGCCGCCACAACGCCATGGACAAGGTCATCGGCCGGGCCGTCCTCACCCGCCAGGACCTCACCAAGCTAGTGGCCCTGCTTTCCGGCCGCATCAGCTTCGAGATGGCCCTGAAATGTATCCGGGCCGGCATCCCGATTCTGGCCGCGGTCTCGGCCCCCACCTCCATGGCCCTGGAACTGGCCCGGGAACTCAGCCTCACCACCGTGGGCTTCGTCCGGGACCAGCGCCTCAATATCTATACCGCCCATGAACGGATAACAGAGGCGAACTAGGGGCCGACTTAGAGCAATTGCCAAAAGGTTTTTTCGTTATGGGATGCCTTATAATCCCTCCCTGCCCCCCTTTAAAAAAGGGGGGGAACTACAAGGAATTGCTGTTAAAGTCCCCCTTTGGAAAAGGGGGGCAGGGGGGATTTTTTAATGCCGGGGCTGAGACAAACTTTTGGTTCATGG
>JAHIKF010000369.1 GCA_018897875.1 Pseudomonadota bacterium
GCTGGCTGTAGACCTGGTCGCCGGGGATGGAGGCGATGATTTCCTTGAGCCCGCCGATGCCCGTGGCGGAGTGGCTGAGGATTTCCAGCTTCCAGCCTTTGCGTTCGCACAGGCGGGTGTACATCCGGAAGAGGTCGGCGGCGAAGAGGCCGGCTTCCTCGCCCCCGGTGCCGGCCCGAATCTCCAGGATGACGTTCTTGTCGTCGTTGGGGTCCTTGGGCAGCATCAGGAAGCGGAGTTCTTCCTCTAACTGTTCGGCCTGATCCTTGAGGCCCTGGATCTCCTCCCGGGCATAGGCCTTCATTTCCTCGTCGGCCTCTTCCTTCACCAGGGTCTGGTTTTCCGCCAGTTCTTTCTCCACCTGCTGATAGCGCCGGAAAACCTGGATCACCGGCGCCAGGTCGGAGTGTTCCTTGCGATACTTGTGGTACAGGTCCTGGTTGTTGATGACCTCGGCGTCGGTCAGGGCATCTTCCAGTTCCTGGTAGCGGTTTTCCAGGGATTCTAAGCGATCGGTAATCATAGGGATATATCAGGCCGCCAGGGCCCTCGGCCCCGGCCGGCGATTCTCGGATTGGGGGAAATTATCTCAGCATTTGAATATATTATAGATTAAAACCTGGCCCCCGGCAAGGGCACGCGGCCTCTAGGTTTCCGCCAGGCGGCGGATGATTTCCGGGATGGTGGCGGTGGCCAGGTGGGACATGGAGCCGCCCGCCAGGACCACCATGAGGGGGACCCCCATCCCGGCGGCCGCCGCCAGCATCAGGTCGCAGATGGCGAAATAGGCCGGCTCGGTGAGGCCTATGGAGCCGTAGTCATCCCGGTGCGTGTCGAAGCCGTAATACCAGATGAGCAGGTCCGGTTTGAAGGCCGGAATTAAAGTCAGGTTTTGGCGCACCAGGTCCACGTACTGGGCATCGGGGTCGGCGTGCGGATTCATGCGGTAGGCGTTGACATCCACCTTGGTGCGGTCGTCGCTGGTGAAGTTGAGGCCGCAGAAACACAGGTGAAAGACCTCGGGGTCGTCCCGCACCAGCTGGCGGGTGCCGTCGCCGTGGTGGGCGTCGGTGTCCACGATGGCAAAGCGGCGCCAGGGGCTGATTTCCCGGGTGTGGGTCAGGGCGATGACCACGTCGTTGAAGCAGCAGGCCCCCCAAAACTGGCGGTATCCGGCGTGGTGGCCGCCGGCGCCGATGAAGCAGAAAGCCCGGTCGATTTCGCCTGTGGCCAAATCCACCATGCCGGCCACCACCCCGCCCACGGACTCATACGCCGTGGAACAGAAGCCGTCATGGGCCACCTGGGTCAGCATCTCCGGGGCGTGGACCTTGAGGACGAGTTCCTCGGACACAGGGGGGCTCTCGATGAGCCGCACATTGGGCCGGGCCAGAAGCGGCGCCAACGCCTCGGGAAAGTCCCGCAGCCGGTTGCCGATGGTCATGTAGCTCTTGCGGCTGAAGGAAGGGTGGTAGTAAATGCCGATGCGTTTCATGACCTCGCTTTTAGGCGGCAAAGCGAAGAATTTCCAATTCGGCTCCGCTTTGCACAGCGGCCTCGGCCCTGGTTAGCAACTGGTCGGTAACAGATTCGGAGAGATAATATTCGCCGCAGTTTGTACACACTTCAGCGGGCACATTTTTGAAAATGATAGTGCTCTCACCGCGCTGCAAGGTTACGGTAGCCTGGCCCGGGGCGGTTTGACCTTCTCTGCAAATGACGCATTTCATAACACCCTCTTGGTTCTAAAGTCTGGATTCCAAATATCCAGGTCTGGAACGTATGCAGTGATAATATAACATGTTTGCCTGATAGCATCTATGGCGATTACCACATGGATAGGTCTACCTTCCAGCCAACCAAGGGCCAGGCAACTTGGAAAAGGCTGATCGTCCGGGTAATCACCAATGACTTCTCCTGATTCGATGACGTCTCTTATAGCGTTTGTCTGGATACCGCGTTCAAACATGCGTTGCACGGCGTGCTGGCTGAAAATGAGTTGTGTACAATTCATTCCATTGACCAACTAATATCCCGCAGCCGATTGCCCACGGTCATGTAGCTCTTGCGGCTGAAGGAAGGGTGGTAGTAAATGCCGATGCGTTTCATGGATCAGTATGCTGGTAATAATGAATTTGTTTTGGGGCCCATCCAGGTGAGCGCCCTCGGGCGGACACGGGGGTCCGCCTCTAAATCATGAGTCACTTTTCTTAGGAAAACCTCCGGCCCTCAGCCGTTGTTCCCACTGGTCGTATTTGGGGAAAAAAAGGTAAAAAAACCCCAGGGAAATCACCATAAAAATATAGAAATCAATGGGTTGGCCAGCCAGCAAAAAGAGCACCAGGCCCAGGACCGCCACCGCTTCGCACAGGGCGAAGGTGATGACGGCCGCCCGGGACAGGTTGTCCGCTGACCGGGCTGGCAGGATTTTCTGTACGGCCTTGATGACCCCAAACTGGGCCGCGGCCAGGGCCAGGAAGGCATACTTTATGAGGGCTACCGTTTGGGGGTCGAGTTTGGCAAAACCGGCGAAGGGCGCCAACTGCCACTTGATCAGCTCCACCACCCCGGCGTAGACAAAGACCGAGGCGATCATGGCCAGGCCGATGAAGTTGATGGCCAGGTAACGCGCCTTCAGGGTGGTTAAGGACCTGGCAAGGTCCCGGCTGCCGCGCATCTGAGTTTACCTTTCTGCAGGCGGTTGCGGCCCGCTACCTGCCGGGCGACGCCAGCATACTCTTGAGCATGCCGGCAATAAACTTGTTGTCCTCGGCATTCAGGCTACTCAGAGCGGTTTCGCACCGGGCCACCCGCTCCCGGTCTTCGAGAAAGTGGGCCACGGCACCGGCCACCTTGATGGCGTCTTCTATCACGCCGTGGACTTCCACCAGTTCCTGGACCGAGCCGGTTTTGCCTTCCCAGTCGGCGATGACGTCCAGGAGCCGCCGGTACTCCTTAAGCCAGTCCTGGAAGTTGTTTTCCATCTTCACGTAGCCTTCGGCGTCCCCCACCACCCACAATTTGACCGTCTGTTTTTCGGCGTCGGTCAACGGCTGATGGTTTTCCAGCTTGCCGATAATGGCGGCGACGGCGTCGGCAGTGGCCTGTTCAATGGCCTGCCGGATACCGTTCTTGCTCTGCACCAATTGGGTGGCCACGTAACCGTATGATTCCGAGGTATTGTCGGCCTGGGCTTGCTTCATGGCCCGGGAAATGCCGTTGAGGTATTCCATGCTGTCCTCCGGATGGCAATCAACTTTTGGGTACAAAAATTATCCGGCCCGAACCCGGGCCGGACCAACGGACCTGGTCCACGGTGCGCTATTAGAGGTTAGTGGTGCGTTTCATAAATAAGGTGACATTGGCAAGGCATGTCTTTACCCCCCTTTTCTAAAGGGGGGTCAGGGGGGATTAAATAAGTGCTTAATAATCCCCCTAAATCCCCCTTTAAAAAAGGGGGACTTAAAACAACCGGTATTCAAGGAATGACTCGTTTCTTACCCTACAATTTGTGAATCATAGCACTAACCGTCAGCAGCACCGCATGACCGCCGGAGCTCCGAACCGGTCGCCGGGCCGGGGTTTTTTCGCCTCGACAAACTCCGGGGCCTTGACCTTCCCCAGGTCCTTGGTGCGAAAGCGGGTGATCAGGAGGGCGGCCCCGGACACGGCCACCTTGATCCCCTTGGCCGTGACTTCCAGGATCTCCCCGGGGGGGACGGTGTGGTCGTCCATGAGGAAAGAGGCATTATAGAGCTTCACCTGCTCGCCCCTGAAGGTGGTGGTGGCGCCGGGCTGGGGATCGCAGCCCCGGATGAAGTTGAAAACCTGGCGGCCCGGCTGGTTCCAGTTGAGGGCAGCCACCTTCTCGTCGCAGGGAGGGTCGTAGGTACCGAGGGAATGGTCCTGGGGAATTCGGGGGGCTTTGCCCTGGGCCACAAGATCCACCGCCTCCAAACAGGCTTCCACTCCCAACTGATAAAGCTTATTGAAGTAAAGCTCCCCGGTGGTCTCGCTGGGGCCGATTTCCACCTTCTTTTGCAGGAGGATATCGCCGGTGTCGATGCCCTCATCCACCCAGAAAAGCGAGAGACCGGTTTCCCGTTCGCCGTTGATCACCGCCCAGTTGATGGCCGAGGCGCCCCGGTATTTGGGGAGGATGGAGGGGTGGTAGCAGATGGCCCCGAGCTTGGGGACGCCCAGGACGCGGCCGGGCACGATGTCGGTGACGAAGGCCAGGACCGCCAGGTCGGGGCTGAGGGCAACCATCTGCTCATAGGCCTGGGGGTCCTTCATGCGGGGCGGTTGATATACCGGGATGCCTGCCGCCAGGGCCGCCTCCTTGAGGGGGTCGGTCTTGCTGCCCCGGTCCGGGGGGCAAAAGACGGCCACGACCTCTTGCCCCTGCTTGATTAATCCTTTCAGGACGTCTGCACCAAA
>JAHIKF010000370.1 GCA_018897875.1 Pseudomonadota bacterium
GCGGCGATTTCTGCCTCGGAACAATGGGAGAGATTGGCGATGGTGCGATGCTTGACCTTGCCCTCATGCCGGTATGATTCCCGCAGCAAATACCGGCGATAGGTCTTGCCCCCCTGGGTGGAATAAGCGGCATCGAGATACCTAGTGAGTACATTATTAAACAGAACTATTCTGATTGTCAAGATAATAATCTATTAAGCTTATTAATTTAGTGGCTACTTTATTTTCTCAAAAGCACGCAACATTGTGTATATTCAATCATTTATGTGATTAGTGGTCTGGAACATCCGCTATAGGGCGTGCCGTGCACGCCGATTTACGGCGACCATGGGCCGCCCTATTCTTCTGGAAAAATTATGCGGGCTTTTACCCCTGCCTGTTCCAAAAGATAAAGCAAGCCACCACCATCAATAAGTTCGATAGGCTTATCTTTGCAAAATTGAAAGGCGTCTGGACCATAGCCGCTAGTGGTTACCAGGATTCCCTTATTGGCCCCTTCGTGAACCATTGTCCCATAAAGATCTCTTACAGCCGAAACTGACAGCCGAAACTCCAACGGCATGACGATATCTCTTTGCTTGTATTACCAACTTCCCACCAGTAATCGGCCTTGTATCAAAAACAATCGCATCGATTCCGCCATCTCTATGAGACCGGGTTAATTTGGTTTCATACCCCAAATTATTAAATAGATTCGCTATCAAATTTTCAAATTCATATGGGTTCAAGTCCATCAGGTTGGGCCTGGAATCTAATATGCTTAGGACATCACTTTCTTCAATAAATCTCCTATCTACCATATCGAATTCCAAGATAGGCTTAATTGCCAGCATCTCTGTTGCCCGAGGGGAAACCTGCGCCCCGAGGTTTCTGAGACAGGCTTTTTTATCAATGCGGGAAAGGTCTATTTTGAGAAAATCTTCCTTAATGGCCCGCACAGAAATAAGAAATGGTCTGATGTCTTGCCCAGTCGATAATTCTATCGTCTGCACAAAACCGTTAAAAACAATAACATCAATGAAGCTCCCTTGGTCTGCCTCAAATAGCTCATGAATAGTCCTCAAGGCGATGGCCGAAACAATATCTTGATAAAGCTCTTTTATCTCATTAACTTTTCGGGGCTTTGCCACAATTTCATCCTTATTTTTGACATACCTGTATTCTGCATTTTCAGGGATAATATCAGGGGTAGGCAATTCATATTCAACAAGCGCTTGCTTGGATTCCGGGACATAAGCCAGACGAAAAACCTGAGGGAAATTTTCGGGGTAATCAGATCGCTCCAGAACTAAAATGCAATACGATGTTATCGACTCCGGATCACCTTGCCGATAAGACTCCTCAAATTCATCAACTTCTTGATTCCTTTGTTTTGTATTCAAAATATAAGATTCTTTTTCCTTTTCGTATTCAAGTTTAAGTTTCTCTATTTCCTTTTCCTTTTTATTCTCATTGAATTTATGTGCAATAACTGCATTATTATATCGCTCCTCAGCATTGACAATTTCTTTTTCATATCCTTTCTTAACCCAAGGAAACAGCATCATAAACCAATTTGGCCGAATAATAGGGACCATCGATATTCCATCTCCCGTGGACCTCCTAAAAAATTGGTCTTTTATGGGGGAGTCTTCAGATTTTAAATTTTATGGTATATGGAATTGTTTATATTTTTCTTCTATTTTAAGACTATTGAACGAAATGCTATCATCAACTTCAAGAGTATGCTGCAATATTGATCTTAATTCATCAAGTAATTCAGTTATTTCCTCATTTTTATCTTGTGTTTCATCAATCCGTTGCTCAATATAAGCTTGTTTTGCTTCCTTATCAGCCCTTTTCGTTTCCCGCTCAAATTGTTTCTCAAACCTTTCGGCTTCGATTCTGCTTCGCCTTTCCATGCGTCTCTGCAACTCAGCCTGCCTTTGCGCTTGTCTCTGAGCCCTGGCAGCGTTTCTTGCTATTGCAGCAAAAAAACCAATCCTTCTACCCATTTCAATCTTCCCCTGTTATGATGTAACTTCTTAAAAGCAAAACGATTATACCGCACTTATTTCTTAAGTGGCGAAAAAATATGAATCTTTTTGAGAAAGGGGAGAATCGCCCGTCACTCTTGTGTGTTCCCTTTCTCCTCTCCTGGCAGCTATACTTTTGCAAAACTGATAGGTATAATCAGAGAATATATAATATTCGATCCCATGGACGCGGCGCTCAATCAATTTTATCAGCATCTGGGGGTGGAGCGGGGCCTGGCCTCCTTGACCGTGGCGGCCTATGCCCGGGATCTCCAGGATTTCTGGGTCTTTATAGAAGAGTGCGGCCGATCTGACTGGGGGGCGGTGGCCCTGGCCGACGTGCAGGACTATTTCGCCGCGTTGGCAGCCCGGGGGCTGTCGGCGCGCAGCCGGGCCCGGCGCCTCTCCGCTCTGCGGCAATTTTTCCGTTTTCTGCAGCGGGAGGAGCAAGTCGCGGCCAATCCCGTGGAGTTGCTGGACTCGCCGCGCCTGCCCCGGCGGCTGCCCCAGGTGCTGGGGGAGGCCGAAGTGGCGGCGCTGCTCTTGGCCCCGGACCCTGGCACGCCTGGGGGCCTCAGGGATCAGGCCCTCCTGGAGGTGCTCTATGCTACGGGCCTCCGGGTCTCGGAGCTGGTGGGCCTGACCTTCAAGCAGCTGGACCTCAGGCGCGGCGTGGTGCGCCCCCTGGGCAAAGGTGGGAAAGAGCGGGTGGTGCCCATGGTGGCTCCGGCGGTGGAAAAATTGCAGCTCTACCTGGAGCAGGCGCGGCCCCGGCTGCTTAAAGGGCGGGAGAGCCCGTATGTCTTTATCAACCACCGGGGAGGCCGACTCTCCCGCCAGGGTTTCTGGAAGCTTCTTAAGCAGTACGCCCTCAAGGCCGGGGTGAAGACGCTGAGCCCCCATACCCTCAGGCATTCCTTTGCCACCCACCTGTTGTCCCGGGGAGCCAATCTGCGCGTCCTGCAAATGCTTTTGGGCCATGCCGACCTGGCCACCACCCAGATTTACACCCACCTGGACGCTGAGCGCCTCAAGCAGGTGCACCAGAAGGCGCATCCCCGGCCATGAGCACTCGTAACCCCCGGAACCAGGCGCCGCCGCCCCGCACCCTGGAGGTGATTACCACGCACCTCAACGCCGATTTCGACGCCATGGCCTCCATGGTGGCGGCCAAGAAGCTCTATCCCGAGGCGCTGCTGGTCTTTCCGGGGTCCCAGGAGCGCAACCTGCGGGACTTTTTCATCCGCTCCAGCTTTTATTTCGTGGATTTCACCCGGATGAAGCAGGTGCCCCTGGGGGAGATCAAACGCCTCATTCTGGTGGACACCCGCCAGGCCTCCCGCATCGGCAAATTTGCCGAAGTGGCCGCCAGCGGCGAGGTGGACATCCACATCTACGACCACCACCCGGATACCGACGAAGATGTGCACGGCAGCGTGGAGGTAGTGGAGGAAATCGGCTCCACCACCGCCATCCTCACCCGCATCCTGAGGGAGCGGGGCCTGACCCTGTCCCCCCCGGAGGCCACCGTCATGGCCCTGGGGATTTTTGAGGATACGGGTTCCTTCACCTTTGCTTCCACCACGCCCCAGGATTTTGAAGCCGGCGCCTTTCTCCTCAGCCAGGGGGCCGACCTCAACGTGGTCTCCGAGATCGTCACCCGGGAGCTGAACGCCGAGCAGGTGGCCCTCCTCAACGACCTCCTGGAACACTCCACCAGCTTCCACGTGGGGGGCATCGAGGTGGTCCTGGCCCGCACCACCGCCCCGGAATACGTGCCGGATTTTGCGGTGGTGGCCCACCGCCTCATGGATGTGGAGAACATCCAGGTCCTCTTCGCCCTGGCCCAGATGGAAGACCGGGTCTTTGTGGTGGGGCGGAGCCGCCTGCCCGAGGTGGATGTGGCCGAGATCCTGTCCGAGTTGGGGGGCGGGGGGCACAGCTACGCCGCCTCCGCCGCGGTCAAAGATACGCCCTTGACCCAGGTGGAGGAAAAATTGCGCCAAATCCTCCAGACCCGGGTACATCCCCGGCGCCTGGCCCGGGAAATCATGTCGTTCCCGGTCAAATCCGTCACCCCGGAGGTGACCCTGGAGGAGGCGGAAGTCATCCTCAACCGCTACAATGTCAATGCCCTGCCGGTGCTCACCGACGCCAAGCTCCTGGGCCTGATATCCCGGCAGACCGTTGAAAAAGGTATTTTTCACGGCTTGAAGGGCCACCAGGTAGTGGACTATATGAACAGCGAAGTGGCTACGGTGGACCCGGAGGCCTCCATCGCCGAAATCCGGGATCGCCTGGTCATCAACAAGCAGCGCGTCCTGCCGGTGGTGGAGGACGGCAAGGTCATCGGCCTGATCAGCCGCACCGACCTGCTCCACCTGCTCATCTCCGAGAATGACGAGGCCCAGTGGTCCCAGCCGCTCCGCACCAAGAAGATCGTGTCCCTGATGCGGGAGCGCCTCCCCAAGGACATCCTGGAAATCCTGGAGCAGGTGGGCCTGGTGGCCGCGGAATTAAAGTTCAGCGCCTATGTGGTGGGAGGGTTTGTCCGGGACCTGTTGCTCAAGCATGAGAATCTGGATATCGACATCGTCATTGAAGGTGACGCCATCGACTTCGCCCGGCGGTTTGCGGGGCGTTTTGGCGCCAGGTCCCGGGAATTCCAGAAATTCAAAACCGCGGTGATCATTTTCCCCGACGGCTTTAAAATCGACGTGGCCACCGCCCGCACCGAATATTACGAGGCCCCGGGGGCGCTGCCCATCGTGGAATACAGCTCCATCAAGATGGACCTCTACCGCCGGGACTTCACTATCAACACCCTGGCGCTGAAGCTCAACCCCGGGGAGTTCGGCACCCTGCTGGATTTCTTCGGGGCCCAGCGGGATATAAAAGAGGGCCGCATCAGCCTGCTCCACAACCTGAGTTTCGTGGAGGATCCCACCCGGGTCTTCAGGGCCATCCGCTTCGAGCAGCGCTTCAAGTTCCGCATCACCAAGCTGGCCGCCAATCTCATCACCAATGCGGTGAAAAACAACTTTTTCGACCGCCTCTCCGGCGCCCGCCTGTTCGGGGAGTTGAGGCTCATCCTGCAGGAGGAAAGCCCCATTCCCGCCATCGCCCGCCTGGCGGAATTAAACCTCCTGGCCGCGGTCCATCCCCGGCTGGGATTCGATGAAGCCACCCGGCGCATGCTGGAACGGGTCCAGGCGGTCCTCTCCTGGTTTGACCTGCTTTATCTGGAAGAAAAGTATAAACACTGGCTGCTCTACTTCCTGGGGTTGGTGGACCATCTGACCCTGGCCGAACTGGAGGAGATGCTGGGCCGGTTCAACCTGTCTCCCAAGCAGGCCACTGGCATCCTCAGGGGCAAAGAGGCGAGCGAGCAGGCTTTGGTCAGGCTCTTCCGGTACGGGGATGCGACCCGCCCCCAGATCTACCATCTCCTGGCCCCATTGGATACGGAATTTATCCTCTATATGATGGCCAAATCGCGCCACGAGAGCTCTCGTAAAGCCATCTCGCTGTATTTCACCCATCTCAAGCATCTCAAACCCGAACTCAAAGGGCGGGACCTGCTGGCGTTGGGCTATCAACCCGGGCCGCTGATCAAGGAGATGCTGGACCGCCTGCTGGAGGCCCGCCTCAACGAGAAGGTCAAGAGCCGGACCGAGGAGCGGGACTTTATCCGGCGATATTTCGGCCCGGCTTAAAAATCAAGTAATGATGTAAAAGGCGCGATGCGCTTTGCTTTCCCGCCCTACGGCCCTCAAATCTTAAAATGTGACTGCTTCGTCCGGTCCGGGTCTAGGGCCCGCCGTTAATACCGAGTCGCAATCAAAAAATGCGGAACTGTAGGGGCGCACCCGCGTGTGCGCCCTTAATTCAGGGCGGACACATGGGTCCGCC
>JAHIKF010000371.1 GCA_018897875.1 Pseudomonadota bacterium
ATTACCGTTTAATCAGCCTATCGACGGATCGCCTCACTGCTTCCCCCGCCGAAAACTGTCTGATCATGGGAGGAAGTTTATGAGCCCAAACTGCCATTTTAGCCAGGCCCGGTGGACCGCGATCCGTTCACCAAGGCCCTGGTCTCGCGCCTATTCAGGATAAATCCACCGGCTGTCAAGGGAACCCCATGCTTAAGAGCCCGGCTGGAGCCGCGCTGGCCTTGCCTAAACAAACTGGCTGCAACCCTTCTTGCCAATGGCTCGCTAAAACCTAATGTATGTTGTATCTTTTTTCGCCGATTGGCTCACTATAAAAAACCTTTTTATAATGAAATTATTTTGTCCATATAATAAGATGTATATAGGTTAAAGAAAGTTGCCGAAAAAGCCATGGGTGAAATTGCCTATAATAGGCTAGGTAAAAATACCTATTTGCCTGCACCTGGTCCCTCAGCCTCATACCCCGTCTGTGCAAAAAGCCTGTTTTCCCGCCTTGATTTTTTTCCATAAACGACCTATGTTTTTAATGAGTCTGCACGAAAATTGGCGGCGGCAACGTTGCCAGGCTTAATTTATCCTGGTAAAAAGAATCGCCGTTCTCAAGGTCACCGGGGTAAATCAACGGCAACTCTGGCTCAACCTGCAGGAAGAACCGGTGATTGGAAAAAAATCAATGACCTCAGGAGGAAGCTATGAAGAGAAGAATTTTGTGCGGGGTGCTGGCGGCGTTATTTTTATTAACCGGCGTAGCAGTTTACGCCGAAACCATGCCGGATATTCAAGCCCATAAGAACTGTAAATATTGCGGCATGGACCGGGAAAAGTTTGCTCACAGCCGGATGCTGACAGAGTATGACGATGGCTCCAGCTTCGGTTCATGCAGCATCCACTGCACGGCCATCGATCTGGCTCAAACCTTTGATAAACAGCCCAAAGCCATTATGGCGGCGGATTACAACCAGAAAAATTTGATCGATGCCGAAAAAGCCTACTGGGTCATCGGCGGCAAAAAACCGGGCGTCATGACGAAAACAGCCAAATGGGCCTTTGCCGACAAGAAAGATGCGGAAGCCTTCATCAAGGAAAATGGCGGCAAACTCGCTAACTTTGAAGACGCCATGAAGACCACTTACGAGGATATGTATAACGATACCAAGATGATCCGGGAAAAGCGGGCCAAAATGAAGGCGATGCACAAAGGATCCAAGCCCTAAGCTTGGGGTATAGTAAGGCCAGTGGGAACCTCATGACGATGAGATACATCTTCCCACTGGCCTTACCTATCTCTGGCTGACTATCAGGCGCCACGGAGTTTTCATGAAATATTATCAGTTGCTTATCTTAATCAGCTTATGGCTTATTTTGGCAATTTGTCCTCTTGCAGGCGCCCAAGACGTGCCACCCGCCAAGATCACCCCCACGGATAAATGTCCGGTTTGCGGCATGTTTGTGGCCAAGTATCCCGATTTTGTCGATCAGATAGTCTTTAAGGACGGCACCCACGCATTTTTCGATGGCGTCAAAGATATGATGAAATATTATTTCGACCTGCCGAAATATAATCCTGGGAAAACCAAGGCGGATATCGCCGCCATCTGGGTGACGGATTATTATACCCTCAAGTTAAGCGATGGATTGAAGGCCTGGTATGTAGTCGGGAGTGATATCTATGGCCCCATGGGCAGAGAACTCATACCTTTTAAAGATGAAGCCGCGGCCAAGGAATTTAAAGTCGATCATAAGGGCACCGCAATGTTATCATTTCAGGATATCACCCCTGAATTGATAAAAACTCTGGATCAATAAGACCTGCTGCTGCGGGTGGTCTGCCTCAACCCGCCATAATTTGATCAGGTCGAGCATCTTGAACTTATCGAGATAAGACCGTGCGCAAGTCCGATGGCTTTTGGCTCTTTATCGGGAGCGGCATGCTGCTCCTGGCGGCGATTCTCATCCAGGCGCATTTCGTGGCCCGAGCCGACCTGCCTTTGCTCCGGCAAAAGGCCGCTGTGGTCAAGAACCTGGGGCTTACCGACCTGTGCCTCTCCACCGAGGCCCGGTATACCCGGCACCTGTCCCAATCCGATTGGCACGCCGCGTTCCAAAGCCATCCCCTGGCCCTGGATCATTTCCCCAGCGGCTCGGTGTTCGCACCTCCCGGAACCCTGAAGAAGTCACATGATTAGATCGATTGAAAAACAGAGAAATATTTTAGACTTCACCCTGTCCTCGCTGTGGCGGCGCTGGGGGAAAAACCTCGCCCTGGTGGTGGTGTACACCCTGGTGGTTTTTAGTCTGGGTTCCGTCATGTTCTTTACCCAGGCGCTGAAAAACGAAGCTGCGATCATCTTGAGAGGCACCCCCGAAATCATTGTCCAGAAATTAGTGGCCGGCAGACATGAGCTTATCCCGGTGGCCTATGCCCAAAAAATCAGTGCCATCCGCGGGGTTGAGGCCGTCAAGGATCGTCTCTGGGGTTACTATTTTGATCCAGTCGGCCAGGCCAATTATACCCTCATGGTGCCCGAGGCCATTGATCTCAACGATAATGAGATCGTCGTGGGCGCCGGCATTTCCCGGGTTCGCCGGGTCTTCCGCGGCAACGCCATGGTGTTACGAACCTTTGACGGCAGGCCCGTAAATTTGTTTGTTAAGGGGATCCTCAGCCCGGAATCGGAGTTGCTGTCTTCTGACTTGATGTTGATTTCCGCCACGGGATTCAGGCGCTTGTTCGGCGTATCCCAAAATGACGCCACTGATTTAACGGTAAAAGTTTTAAATAAAAAAGAAATTCCCACCATTGCCGCCAAAATCGTCGACACCCTTCCTGATACCCGGGCCATTACCCGGGACGAAATCTTACGAACTTATGATGCGGTGTTCGATTGGCGCGGCGGTATCATGATCGCCATTCTTGCCGGTGCGGTCCTGGCCTTTCTGATCTTTGCCTGGGATAAAGCCGCCGGGTTGAGCGCCGAAGAAAAACGGGAGATCGGCATCCTAAAGGCCATCGGCTGGGAAACCACTGATGTCCTGCAGATGAAATTTTGGGAAGGCATGGTCGTGTCCCTGTCATCCTTCTTCCTAGGGGTCATCTTGGCGTATTTCCACATCTTTTACGCCTCAGCCACCCTTTTTGAACCGGTGCTCAAAGGCTGGTCCACGCTCTATCCGGATTTTCGCTTGACCCCCTTTATCAGTGGCTATCAAATCGCCATCCTGTTCTTTTTTACGGTTATTCCCTATACCGTGGCCACCATCATCCCCGCCTGGAGGGCCGCGACGATTGATCCTGATGTGGTCATGAGATTTTGAGGCCCCGATGATCGAACTTCAGAACATCAGAAAGGTTTTCAATGAGGGGCGGCCCAATGAATATATCGCCCTGCACGACCTGAGCCTCTTCATCGCCGCGCACCAGGTAACGGCGCTGACCGGACCCAGCGGCTCGGGGAAAACTACCTTGCTCAGCCTCTTGGGATGCATGGCCAGACCCACGGCCGGCCGCATTGTGCTCCAAGGGCGCGAGATCACCAGTCTGCCCGAGCGCTTTCTCACCGACATCAGGCGGAAGACCTTTGGGTTTATCTTCCAGCAATTCAATCTCCTCAACGGCATCAGCGTCATCGAGAACGTCATGCTCCCGGCTTATCCCCTGGGGGAGCCGTTTTCCACCTTAAAGCAAAAGGCCTTAGGCCTCCTGGAGTTGTTCAACCTGGCTCATAAAGCCGCCGCCAAGGTTGAATGGCTCTCCGGGGGAGAAGCCCAGAGAACCGCCATTGCCAGGGCTTTAGTTAACCACCCCGAGGTAATTATTGCCGATGAACCTACCGCCCACCTGGATACCAGGCTGTCCCGGGAATTCATGGACATTATGCGCGATTTTAAAGCCCAGGGGAAAACCATCCTCATCGCCAGCCATGACCCTCTGGTGCACGAATCCCAGGTCGTCGACCGCGTGGTGCGGATGCGAGACGGCCGCATCATCGATTCCGGAGCAATCTGAGTGTTTTTTAAACCGGGAATTATTGCCCTCTTTATCAGTTCACTCCTGATCAGCGGCATGCTGCTGTACGCCTCTTTCTCCGGGGCGCTTATTTTAAGGTATTGGGATATCAACAGCGGCAGCGAAACCCAACTCTGGCTGGAAAGAAAAACTTACCTCATATCCACGATTATCGGCTATGCCTTTGTTTTCCAACTTTTTTCTTTCTTCTTGTTTATTTATACCGCCGACACTCTCCATCCATTTTTTACCGGCGCCATGTGTGCGGTGGGCTCGCTCAACGTCAATCAGTGGGGCTTCCCCCTGGTAATGCTCAAAATAATTACCTTTCTCCTGGCAGGACTCTGGCTCATCATCAATTTTGCCGATAACCGGGGTTACGATTATCCCCTCATCAAAGCGAAATACCTGCTCCTTCTGGTCATTGCGCCGTTGATTCTCACCGAGACCATAATTCAAGCCAAATATTTCCTGGGACTTAACCCGGAGGTCATTACCTCCTGCTGCGGTTCTCTCTTTACTGCGGACACCAAGGGGGTGGCTTCAGAGATTATCTCGTTGCCGCTCCCGGTCATGGAGATCACCTTTTATGCGGCCATGATTGGGGCTCTAACTTTGGGGGTGGTGTTCTATCGCACCGGAGCCATGGGTTACGGGTTTTCCGTCGCCATTTTATTGACCTTGCTGATATCCATTGCCTCCTTCATCTCGTTTATTTCCATTTATTTTTATGAACTGCCGACCCATCATTGCCCCTTCTGCATTTTGCAGCAGGAATACGGCTACATCGGCTATTGCCTCTATCTGCTGCTCTTGGTGGGAGGTTTGGCCGGCATGGGGGTGGGCCTCCTGATGCCCTTTCGGCACATACCGAGCCTCAAAGCCACGTTGCCGACTATCCAGAAGCATCTCGCCCTGACCTCGATCAGCTTTTATCTGTTATTTACCGCCATCGCCACCTTTCAGATCATCTTCTCAAATCTTAAAATGTGACTGCTTCGTCCGGTCCGGGTCTAGGGCCCGCCGTTAATACCGAGTCGCAATCAAAAAATGCGGAACTGTAGGGGCGCACCCGCGTGTGCGCCCTTAATTCAGGGCGGACACATGGGTCCGCC
>JAHIKF010000372.1 GCA_018897875.1 Pseudomonadota bacterium
CCGCATCATCTTCCAGGATTTCGAATCCTCCAATTGGGCCTGGGACCCGATGGCCCGGGCCTATTACTGGCACCGCTTTTACTCCCATCAGCCGGACCTCAATTTCGACAGCCCGGACGTACGCAAAGAGATTATCCGGGTGCTCAATTTTTGGCTGAGCCTGGGAGTCGATGGGTTGCGCCTGGACGCAGTACCCTACCTCTATGAGCGGGAGGGCACCAACTGCGAGAACCTGCCGGAGACCCATGCGTTTTTAAAAGAGCTGCGGCAACATGTGGATACCAGGTTCCAAAACCGCATGTTATTGGCGGAGGCCAATCAATGGCCGGAGGATGCCGCGGCTTACTTCGGCCAGGGTGACGAATGCCACATGGCCTTCCATTTCCCCCTCATGCCCCGCATGTTCATGGCCCTGCGCATGGAGGACCGCTTTCCCATCATCGACATCCTCCAGCAGACCCCGCCGATTCCCGACAATTGCCAGTGGGCCCTCTTCCTGCGGAACCACGACGAACTCACCCTGGAGATGGTGACCGACGAGGAGCGGGATTACATGTACCGGGTTTACTCCCAGGATCCCCAGGCCCGCATCAATCTGGGAATTCGCCGTCGCCTGGCGCCCCTCCTGGGAAATCACCGCCGCCGCATCGAACTTATGAAATCCCTCCTCTTTGCCATGCCCGGGACTCCTGTCCTCTACTACGGCGATGAAATAGGCATGGGGGACAATATCTTTCTGGGAGACCGGGACGGGGTGCGCACGCCCATGCAGTGGAGCGCCGACCGCAACGCCGGCTTTTCCCAGGCGAACTCGCAAAGACTCTATCTCCCCGTCAACATCGACCCGGAATACAATTACGAGGCCATCAATGTGGAAGCCCAGCAAAATAATCCCCATTCCCTGCTGTGGTGGATGAAGCGCATGATTGCCCTGAGAAAGCAGCACAAGGCCTTGAGCCGGGGATCCATCGAGTTCCTCTTGCCGGAGAATACCAAGGTCCTGGCTTTTTTGCGTTGTCATCAAGAAGAATGCATCTTGGTGGTGAACAATCTTTCCCGGTTTGTCCAGTATGTGGAACTGGATCTCTCGGCGCATCAGGGCCTGGTGCCCACGGAGGTGTTCGCCCAGACCGCCTTCCCTGCCATCGGCGAACACCCCTACATGCTGACTTTGGGGCCCCACTCCACCTACTGGTTCTCCCTGGAAGAACCGCCCCAAGCGGAAATCCAGCTCTCTCCCCGGGAAGCCCAAATCCCCACTTTTGATTTAACCGGCCCGGCGGAGGAACTTTTCCGGGGCAAAAACCGGCAGAATCTGGGGGACTTGATCCCCCCCTATCTCAACAGATGTCGCTGGTTTGGCGGCAAGGCCCGGAATATTAAAGCCGCCACCATAAGCGAGGTGATTCCCGTCCCTTACGGCGCGTCGGTGGCTTACTTCACCCTGGCCAGAGTGGCGTACGTGGAAGGGGAGCCGGAAACCTATGTCCTGCCTCTGGCCGTAGCTTTTGGGGAACGGGCTGCCCAGGTGCAGGAGGAATTTCCCCAGGCCGTGGTAGCCCGCCTCCGGGGTCCGGGCCAGGAGGGCCTTCTTTATGAGGCGGTGGGCGAAAACAGCTTACATCAAGAGCTCCTGTCGAGCATCGCCCACCGCCGCCACTTCAAAGCGAATGGTGGAGAGCTGATCGCCAAACCCACCAAGGTATTTCGCCATATCCAGCGCTTGATGAAGCCTTCTCTCTCTTCCGCCATCATGAAGGCCGAGCAGAGCAATACCTCCATCGTCTTCAGCGACTGGTTCATCTTGAAGCTGCTGCGCCGGGCGGAAGAAGGGGTGAACCTGGACTTGGAAATAGGTCTCTTTCTCACCGAACAATCCTCTTTCGTCCACAGCCCCCCGGTGGCCGGAGCTTTGGAGTTCCGGTCCAACCATGGGCAGCCCATCACTCTGGGCATCCTCCACGGCTTTGTGCCCAATCAGGGCGATGCCTGGAAATACACCCTGGACGTTCTGGGCAACTTCTTTGAAGCGGCCCTGGCCACCAAGGCGGACCTCGGGCCCGAACTCGTGCCCCAAAAAACTCTGATGGATCTGGCCATGACGGAAGTGCCCCCCCTGGCCCAGGAATTGATCGGTCCCTACCTGGAATCGGCCCGGCTCCTGGGTGAACGCACCGCCGATCTCCACGCCGCCCTGGCTTCCAACATCACTGATCCCCAATTTGCCCCGGAGCCCTTCTCCAAACTGTACCAGCGCTCCATCTACCAGTCCATGCGCAATCTCACCTCCCGCACCTTCCAACTGTTGCGCTCCCGGCTCAAACACCTGCCGGAGAAGGGGCTGGATTTGGCCAAAAAGGTCCTGGAACAGGAAGAGAAGGTGTTCGACAGCTTCCGCTCTTTGTTGGACAGCAGGATCATCACCACCCGCATCAGGGTGCACGGTGATTTTCACCTGGGCCAGGTGCTCTACACCGGGAAAGACTTCATTATTATCGACTTTGAAGGCGAACCGGCCCGGTCTCTCACCGAGAGGCGGCTCAAACGCTCGGCCCTCCGAGACGTGGCCGGTATGCTGCGTTCCTTCCACTATGCCGCCTATCATGCCATTAATTCCCGGACGGTGCGCCCGGAAGACATCTCCGCCGTGGAACAGTGGGCCAACTTTTGGCATATTTGGGTGTCAGCCGTGTACCTGAAGACTTACCTGGAACTGGCCGGACCGGCGGATTTCCTGCCCAGAGAGGCAGGAGAGCAGCAAATTCTCTTGAACGCCTTGTGCCTGGAAAAGGCGATTTACGAGTTAAGCTATGAACTCAACAACCGCCCCGAATGGGTGACTATACCGCTTCTGGGTATCCTGCAACTTCTCGACATCCCCGGCTAAAATCTGTCTTGAAAAGTTCCTTGAATTGGTGGCACAGGCTTTCCAGCCTGTGCCACGGAAGCAGGTTATAGCGTTTGCCATAAATTCCTTCCAGTTGCCGGTTCTTAAATCCCCCTAAATCCCCCTTTTCTAAAGGGGGACTTTATTAGCTATTCCTTATAGTTCCCCCCTTTTCTAAAGGGGGGTAGGGGGGATTAGAATGATTCCGCTATCGGAAAATACTTTTGGCATTCGCTATAATCGTGCACAGCCTGGAAAGGCTGTGCCACCAGCCAATACCAGGTTTTCATGTTTTACGGGTGGGGCAAAGGCCCATGCGCGACTGCTTGAATCGGTCTCAGGGTTTTTGCCCCTCAACGATTTCCTGATAAAAATCCAGGGTCTGCCTGGCCACCTGCCGCCAACTGAAAAGCTCCTCCACCCTTCTCCGGGCTTTTTCGCCCATGACCCGGCGTCTTTCCGGGTCGGAGAGCAGCGATTGGATCGCCGCCGCCAGGTTCAAGGCCAGGGCGGCCGCGGCTTGGGGTTCGTGGTCCTCGGGGCATTTGTGGCCGAGAGGCACCAAGAGCCCGGTTTCCTGGGGCAACACCACCTCCTTGATGCCGCCCACCGCCGTGGCCACCACCGGCGTGCCGCAGGCCATGGCCTCCAGGTTGATAATCCCGAAGGGTTCATAAATGGAGGGACAGACGAAAATGGCGGCGTGGCTGTAAAGGGGGATGATGTCGTCCACCGGCACAAAGCGGGAGACCCAGATAATCCTGAGGCCGTTGCGCGCCTTAAGTTCTTCCAGGCGTTGGGCCATCTCCCGCCCCAGCTCTTCCGTATCCGGGTCGGTGGCGCAGAGCACCACCTGGACGCCGTCTTGGAGGTGGGCCGCGGCCCTCAGGAGGTGCATGATGCCCTTCTGGTGGGTGATGCGGCCCACAAAAAGGATATAGGGGCTTTCCGGGTCTATCCCGTACCTGGCCAAAACTTCGAGGTTAAAGGTCGGTTTATACTTCTCCACGTCAACCCCGTTAAAGATGACCCGCACCTTTTCCCGAGGCACCCCGTACAGTTCCTGGACGTCATCTTGCATGGACCGGGACACGGCAATGACCCCGTCGGCATTTTCGTACGCGGTTCTTTCCATCCAGGTGCTGACTTGGTAACCGGACCCCAACTGCTCTTCTTTCCAGGGGCGGTGGGGCTCCAGGGAATGCGTCGTGAGGACCAGGGGCTTGCCCAAGAGCTGTTTGAGGAGACAGCCTGCCAGGTGCGTATACCAGGTGTGGCAGTGAATAATGTCCACCTCCTTGAGCGTGCCGGTCATGAGGACGTTCCGGAAGATGGTCGAAAGGAGCCGCATATTTCTCGGCTCTTGAAAGGGGAAGGTGAAGTCCACCTTCGTTCCCTGCACCGTGAGATTGCCCTCTGACTCCTTTTGCTCCCCGAAGCACAGTACTTTGAGGCGGTGCCGCCCGCCGTCCATGGCGGCCAACTCTCTACTGAGGAAATGGACGTGCACTCCGGCGCCCCCATAGATGTGGGGCGGATATTCATTGGTTAAAATGGCGATTCGCATGGCACCCTCTTTCGTATCGGTAAACACTTCCCTGAGAAGATAGCAAATCCGGATTACCTAATGCCAACCATTTCTTTCCCACTTCGGAGAGGATTATGGTCTGCTCCCCGGAAACTGGACCAGGCAAAATGAGACAATTTGGCTCAGATACAAAATCTGGCCAGGAGGATGTTCTCGATGCCGCGGTCCGGATTTGCCGACCAGCAGATTGCCTCTGCCGTACAATACGGTAAAGCACGGTCAGGTTACCAGGGTCGCGGCTTGGCCGTATTCAATCTTGCATCGATACGTGCAACGCGGCATTTATAATCTTGAATGGGCGGCAGATGATAATGTTCGAAGTCTAGAGATGGAATGATGCAAAAGGCGGGATGCGCTTTGCTTTCCCGCCCTACGGCCCTGTATATTTTTGACCGCAACTCGGTATAAGATGAAAAATAGGGTAGCCGGGATTTGTGGCCCCGGTTGCCCCATGCCAAACTCTTTGCTTAGCTTATCTCAAGTCTGAAATCGTGAACACCGCCTCTACCTCGGGGACTTCCCGGGCCACCGCCTCTTTGCCCCCTTCCTGCCGGTCCACCAGGATCAGCACTTTGACCACCTTGAGCCCGAACTCCCGTGCCGCGGCCACGGCCCGCAAGGCGGAGCCTCCGGTAGTGACGACGTCCTCCACCACCACGGCCCGATCCCCCGGGGTCACATCCCCCACCAGCAGCCCCCCGGCGCCGTGCTCCTTGGGCCGCTGGCGCACCGAAAAGGCATTGATGGGACCACCCTTCAAATAGCTGGTCAGCGCGGTGGCGTGGGCGATGGGGTCCGCCCCCATGGTGAGGCCGCCGATGGCATCCACC
>JAHIKF010000373.1 GCA_018897875.1 Pseudomonadota bacterium
AATACCCTTGCAGAGCATTTGGCAAACCTGATACCAACCCGTTTTATGGAACTTTGCCATTGCAGCTATTTGTTGCAATAGAAAGCGAACTTGGTATAATATCAAGTTGCAAACAAACGACAATTTTCTTGTAGGGGCGGACCCATGTGTCCGCCCTGAATTGAAGGCGCACACGCGGGTGCGCCCCTACAGTTCTGCACTTCTTGGTTGCGACTCGGTATAAAATCCGTAGGGCGCGTCTCACGCGCCATTCTTGGTGCGTAAGACGCACCCTACGGGGGGAAATTACCTCTTTGAGCGCAGATTGGTATTAAACAGGCAAGAGCGGTGGGCGGAACCGAGCTGTAGGGAGGGTGCGGCCCGGCAACCTTAATCCAGGAGTTCTTTCAGGGCCAGGAGTTCGTCCCGGATGGTCTTAAGCAGGGACAACACCCGGTGGTCCAGGGGGCCGGCGGTCAAGGGCCGGGGCGGCAGGCGGTGCTGCTCGGGCTTATGGTTCATCTGGCGGCGCATGGCTGCCAGGCTCAGTTTTTCCTCCTCCCGCAGGCGCTTGATCTCCAGGATGAGCTGGATATCGGCAGGACGGTAGAGGCGGTGCCGGGAGCCGCGGCGGCTGGGCTTCAGGAGCTTGCCCTGGGTTTCCCAGTACCGCAGCACATGGGTATTGACCCCGGTGATGCGGCTCACCTCACCGATGCTATAAAAAGCTTTGCGGGGGATATCCTCTTCCACGCTCTCCTTAACGCAGTTCCGCCCCCAGATCCTTTGCCAGGGCCGCAACCAGGGCCTCATGATGGGGGTTCACCAGATCGTCCGTCAGGGTCCGCTCCGGGTCGCGATACGACAGGCGGAAGGCCAGGCTCCGCTTGCCCGGCGGCACGGGGTCGCCGACGTAGACGTCAAAGAGGACCGCGTCCACCAGCCAGGGCTGGCCATAGGCGTACAAGGCCTCGGCCACCTGGGCCGCGGGCACGCTTTCCGGCAACATGACCGCGATGTCCCGGTAGACCGCCGGATAGCGAGGCAAGGGCGTGAAGCGGGGGGGAATGGCGGCCTGGCCCAGGGCAGCAAAATTGAGATTGAACCCGAAGATGTCGCCCTCCAGGTCCAGCTGATCGCCGATGTCCGGCCGCAGTTCCCCCAGGACTCCCAGTTCCCGGCTCCCCGAAAAGACCCGGGCCCCATAGCGCAGGTATTCGGGCAGGCCGTCGGGGGCAAAGGTCAGATCGGGGATTCCGAGCCCCTCCAGCGCGGTCTCCACCATCCCCTTGAGGTCAAAGAAAGTAACCGGGTCCCGGGTGGTATTCCAGGCCGCCTCCTCCCGGGCGCCGTACATCAGCCCGGTGAGCCAGTGCTCCTCGTGGGGCAGGTCTTCCCCGGCCCGGGGCGCAAAGACCTTGGAGATCTCGAACAGGCGCACATCCAGGGCCTGCTTCAAGGTGTTGCGGCGCAGGGTATCCAGCAACCCGGGTAAGAGCGAGGTGCGCATCATGGCCTGCTCTTCGCTCAAGGGGTTGGCCAGGCGCAGCGCCGCCGGCGCCCCGGCCGCGGTCAGCAGGTTCCCCAGGCGGTCCGGCTGGAAGGAATAGGTGATCACCTCGAAGAAACCCAGGCCCTCGAGCAGTTGCCTGGCCGCGGCCAACAGGCGCACCTCGGGGCCGGGCCGGGGCGTGGCCACCACCCCCCGGGGCAGGGTCACGGGGATGGCATCAAACCCGGCCAGGCGGGCGATCTCTTCGATGAGGTCCACCTCCCGCTCCAGGTCGCCCCGGAAGGGGGGCACCTGCAAGACCAGGTTTTCTTCATCCACCGCCAGGGCGGGCAGATGGAGACGCCGCAGCAGGTGCAGCATCTGCTCTTGGCTGAACTCGGTGCCCAGCACCTGGTTGGTCCGGGAAACCCTGAGGTTCAGCCGGGGGTGTTGTATGGGCGCGGGATACTCATCCAGGCGCTTGGCGGCCACCTGGCCTCCGCCCACCTCGCACATGAGCTGGGTGGCCCGCTCCAGGGCATGGATCACCCCGTCGGGGTCCACCCCCCGCTCGAACCGGTAGGAGGCCTCGGTGCTGAGCCCCAGGCGCTTGGCGGTCCGGCGGGTAGTGCGGGGATTGAAATAGGCGCTTTCCAGCAACACCCGGGTGGTGGACCCGGTGACCTCCGAATCGAGCCCCCCCATGATCCCGGCCAGGGCCACGGGCCCCTCGGCATCGCAAATCAGCAGGGTTTCGGGGTCCAGGTCCCGCTCGACTCCGTCCAGGGTGGTGAAACGGCGCTCGCCGCTCTTGGGCAGGCGCACCACGATTTCGCCCCCCCGGAGGCGCTCGAAGTCGAAGGCATGCAGGGGCTGGCCGAACTCCAGCAGCACGTAGTTGGTGACATCCACCAGGTTGTTGATGGCCCTTAAGCCCGCCATTTGGAGGCGGCGGCGCATCCAGAAGGGCGAGGGCGACACGGTCAGCCCCATCATGAGACGGGCGGCATAACGGGGGCAGTGCACCGGGTCCAGGATGGTCACCCGGCCCTGAAGCCCGGGCGCCGCGGCCGCAGCCACGTTGACCTCGGGATGGCGCAGGGGCGCATCCAACAACGCCGCCACCTCCCGGGCCAGACCCAGGACACTCAGACAGTCGGCGCGGTTGGCGGTGATGGCCACTTCCAGGACCGTGTCCGCCAGCCCCATGGCTTCGGCGAAATCGCGGCCCAGCGCCAGATCCTGTGGAATCGCCATCAGACCCACATGATCGGCAGACAACCCCAGTTCATCTTCCGCCAGGAGCATGCCTTCGGAGAGGACACCCCGCAGCTTGGCGGCCTTGAGCTTCTGGCCGCCGGCCAGGCTGGCCCCGGGGGGCGCAAAGGGGTAGAGAACCCCGGCCGCAACATTGGGAGCCCCGCACACCACCCGGTAGGTCTGGCTGCCGGTGGTCACCTCAGCCACCTGCAACCGGTCCGCCTGGGGGTGGCGTTCCACGTTCAAGACCTTGCCCACCACCACTCCGGAAAATCCCGGAGTCACTTCCTCCACGGCCTCGACTTCCAGACCGGCCATGGTCAGTCGATCTGCCAGGGCCTGAGCCCCCAGGGTGAGGTCCACAAAATCAGCCAGCCAGTTGAGAGACAATCGCATAATGGCTTAATTTAACCTCCCTAACCGCAAAACTCAAGAACCTTGATCTTTCGTGCCGGATTGAGTCAAAGGGTAGCACAGGCTTTCCAGCCTGTGCCGGCGCAGGCTAAACGTCCATGAACCACAGGTGTCTCACCCCGGGGATGAAAAATCCCCCCTACCCCCCTTTTTCAAAGGGGGGTTTTAAAGTCCCCCTTTATTAAAGGGGGATTTAGGGGGATTTGGTTTTTCACGCTAAAGCCTGCGGCTACAGAAGATAGCCTTTGGAGCGCAATTCAATATCAAAACCTGGGGGAGACAAGGGGGAGCGTTTCTCCGGCGGACGGTCACGATCTGGAGGGCGGCCGTCCCGGGCCGCCACCGGGAGGTCACCAAATGCAAAGGGACCGCTGCCGGTCCCTGTCGCACCTCGTTTTCATACCCCGGATTTCAGGGCAAACGTTGCCAGGCCGCCTGGTTGTTAAACCGCGGCCTGATTCCGGGTTACGCCTGTTTACGCCGAGGCTTTTTTGCGCCGGAAGCCATGTGCCCCCAGGCCTTTTTCTTTGGCCAGTTTACTCCGCTGTGCAGAGTATTCCTTGCAAACGAGAGGATACTTCTTGGGGTCAAGGCTGTACCGGCGGAAATACTCAGCCGGGGCCAGGTGATGGGACTTGCGCAGATGAGCCTTGAGAGTGCGCATTTTCTTGCCGCATTCCAGACAGACGACATACTTTTCTTTGACAATTTCATCCAGCGGAATCGAAGGTTTCTTGACTACTTCCGCCTCCATCTCCGGCTCGTCAACCCCGATGGCGGCCTCCAGCAAGGCCTCGGCGGTTTCAAGCCCGGATAAAACATTATGGATATTTTTAATCTCATCGACTAATTCTTTAGGGGTGAGTTCGCTCATCGACGCGTGGGAAATCACAATCTGGGCCGTTAATTTGAGTGCCTCAGTCGCCATAACCGTCATTCCTCTCTGGATCGTTTTTTATTATTGCGTCTGAATTAATTTTAATGCAACCTTTATAGATGGTTATATGTAAGTGTCATTTCTCTTGTCAAGGGATTTTTTGTCTAACTTAACTTTTTTCATACACCATACATATTTTTTCATTAATTAATCGACCGCCACATGGAATGGGACAACTCAAGATTTATTTCCCTGGGCCATCTTGTGTAATGCCACGGGGTCAACGATGGTTATCTTGCCCTTATCCACTTCTATTAAGCCCAAACTCTTAAATCGGGATAAAGTTCGAGACAATGTTTCGCTGATAGTACCCAGGTAAGCGGCCAGCTGCGTTTTGGTGGTGGGCAATTCGCACTGCAGTCCGGCCGCGATTTCGCCGTGCGTATGCTGGCATCTCTCTAATATATACCGGGCCAGCCGGGCTGATACTTCTTTCAAAGAGAGATCCTCCAGCTGTTTGGTCAGGTGAAACATCAACCGACTCAAGGTGGCCAGCATGTTGCGGGCCAACGCCGGGGAGGCGGCCAGATGCTGCAAAAACGGCCCCTTGGGGAAGAATAAGGTGAGGCAGTCCTCCAAGGCGATGGCCGTGGCCGGGTAAGGAATTTCTCCGAACACCGCGGCCTCGGCGAAGCTCTCTCCCGGCCCCACCAGACGGATAATGTATTCTTTGCCCTCCAGGGAACTCTTTACCATTTTTATCTGACCGGTGATGAGCAGATAAAACCCCTGGGCCTCTTTTCCCTCCGAAAAGATGGTGGCTTGCCGGGGGAAGGTTTTCTTTACCGCCATGCGGGCCAGGGTCGAAAGATCCGCCTCGCCAATCCCGGAAAACAGATAAATGCGCCGTAAGATTTGCTGCTTGACACCCGTGTCTTCCTTGGCGGTGCGGTCCATGCCGGCTCCCCTCTGGTGGTCCAGGAAAAAATTCCTCTTTGTTCAGGTCAGTCATTCATGAGCCATCGGCTCACCCGTAAATTATGAAAAGTTCCGACAAGTTATGGTGCGCGGTGCGCACCCTACGCAAAAACTTTTCGGAACAGGACTCCATGTAGACGCGGCCAATCCCTGAACTGCGCCATTGTAGGCCGAAACCAATTTTCTGACAATGAGATTCCGTGCCCTACCATAGGCGGCCGGGGGATATATCCCTGAAAGCGACTGTCCCGGACCAAACTCCGGTTCTTTGCAGTTGACGGAACAACGGTGCCTTTGGTAGATTGCTAACCGACAACCGCCCCGGTTGCATCTCAGCCCCGAAAGGAGTGACCCATGATCCGACCCAAGTGGAGCGTGGCCATTTTGTTGATGACTTTTGCCCTGACCTGGGGCTGCACCTCCCAGGATACCAAAGAAATTCGCATCGGCGTCAACGCCGAACTTACCGGCAGCAAGCCCACGGTGGGGGATTCGTGCCAAAAGGCCGCGGCCCTCCTGGCGGCCCAAGTGAATCAGGCCGGCGGTCTCAAGGTGGGTAACCAGCAGTTGCCCATAAAATTGATCGTCGAGGATAACGAAGACAAGGCCGAATCCGCGGCCGCCGCGGCGCAGAAGCTCATCAGCCATAACAACGTTCTGGCGATTATCGGTCCCAACGCCTCGGGCAATGCCATCCCCGCCGCCCGGATCTGCGAAGATGCCGGCGTGATCATGATCAGTCCCTGGTCCACCAACCCCAAGACCACGGAAGGCAAGAAATTTGTCTTCCGGGCCTGCTTTATCGACGATTTCCAAGGCCAGGTGATGGCCAAGTTCGCCCGGGACAATCTCAAGGCCCAGACCGCGGCGGTGCTCTACGACGTGGCCTCGGAGTACAACAAAGGCATTGCCGAGTTTTTTAAGAAATTCTTCGAGGCGGCCGGCGGCAAGGTGGTGGCCTTCCAATCCTACACCAAGGACGACAAGGATTTCTCTTCCCAGCTCACCATCATCAAGGCGGCCAACCCCGGGGTGCTGTTTCTCCCCAATTATTACAACGAAGTCCCCTTGCAGGTGCAGCAGGCCCGGCGCTTGGGGATCACCTGCCCCATTATCGGCTCCGACTCCTGGGGCAGCGCCGAGCTCCTGCCCCTGGGCGGGGCCGCCCTGGAGGGCTGCTATTTCAGCACCCACTATGCCCCGGACATCGCCACGCCCACCGCTCAGAAGTTTATCAAGGACTATGAAACCAAATACGGCAAGAAGCCTGACGATGTGGCGGCGCTCACCTATGACGCCGGGCGTCTCTTGTGCGCCGCCATCACCCAGGCCGGCGCCCTGGACCGGAAAAAGGTGCGGGAGGCCCTGGCCTCGGTCAAGGAATTCCAGGGCGTGACCGGCCAGATGAAGTTTCAGGGGACCGGCGATCCCATCAAAAGCGCCGTCATTCTCCTGATCAAGGACGGGAAATTTAACTACTTTGCCGCGGTGCAGCCTTAGAAGCGGGGCGGCCAGAAACGGCCGCCCCTTCAACTGATTTTATCAGTGGGGCGGGCCCCCGTGCCCGCCATCCACCTTTGGTGCAAAATCATGTTCCAGCTCCTGGCTCAAAATGTCCTGAACGCCCTGCAGTTGGGGAGCGTCTACGCCCTCATCGCCCTGGGTTACACCATGGTTTACGGCATCCTCACCATGATCAACTTCGCCCACGGGGACATCTTCATGGTGGGAACCTACCTCAGCCTGGCCGGGGCCGTCTTCCTGTTGGGCCTGCCGCTAAAACTCCCGTTAGTGGTGGTCTTTCTGGGGGCCATGACCTTCAGCATGCTGCTGACCGCGCTCTTGGGGGTGAGCATCGAACGCCTGGCCTACCGCCCTCTGCGCAGCGCCCCCCGGGTCTCGGCGGTGATCACCGCCCTGGGAGTGGGACTCTTCCTGGAAAATATTACCCTGGGAATCCTGGGGCCGCAGCCCCGGCACTTCCCGGACCTCATCCCCCTGACCCGCTGGGAGGTGGCCGGTCTCACCTTCACGCCCTTGCAGGTGCTCATCATTGTAATGGCCGCAGTGCTCATGATCCTGCTGGACCTGTTGGTGCGGCGGACGCTCTTGGGCATGGCCATGCGGGCCATTTCCTACAACCGGCCCATCGTCCCCCTCATGGGCGTGCCGGTGGACCACGTGATTTCGCTGACCTTTGCCATCGGTTCCGCCATTGCCGCGGCCGGAGGTCTCTTGTATGGCCTGGCCTACCCGGTTTTGGACCCCTTGATGGGGGTGCGCATCGGCTGGTGGGCCTTCATCGCCGCGGTGGTGGGGGGTATCGGCAATATCCGCGGGGCCATGCTGGGCGGCTTTATCCTGGGCGCAGTGGAGGTATTTACCCCGTTGGTGTTGCCGTCATCCACCTACCGGGACTTCGTAGCCTTCTCCCTGCTCCTCATACTGCTGATCTTTAAACCCACCGGTATCCTGGGCCGGCCTGTGTTTGAACGGGTGTGAGATAGTGAGCAGTAAGCTGTGAGCAGTGAGCAGCCCAACTATGGCGGCCACAGGCCGCCCTATAACTAACCGCCAACCGCTGACTGGTTCTTGAATAGGGCGGCCTGTGGCCGCCGTGATCGGCTGGAAGCTGAGCGCTGACCGCTGAGAGCTGAATATTATGTCACGACGTAACTGGCTAATCTCATCGGGGGCCGCAGTGGTACTGGCCCTGGCCTGGGGTTTGCCTACCTCCGGCGCCCTCAACCCTTACGTCATACAGATCCTCATGTACGTGGGGATCAACATGATTCTGACACTCTCCCTCAATCTGGTGAACGGCTACATGGGCGAATTCTCCGTGGGCCACGCCGGGTTCATGGGCATCGGCGCCTACGTGGCCTCGGTGCTCACCGTGGCGGTGCTGCCCCCGGCCTGGGCCGCGCCGGCCTTCCCCGCGGTCCTGGTGTGCGGCGGCGCCGCCGCGGCGCTGGCCGGGCTGCTGGTGGCCTACCCCTCCTTCCGCACCCGGGGGGATTACCTGGCCATCGTCACCCTGGCCTTCAACATGATCGTCAAGAGCGTCCTGGAAAATATTTCCTGGCTGGGGGGTCCCCGGGGCTATCTGGGCATGCCCCGCCTCACCACGCTTTTCTGGGTGGCC
This sequence comes from Pseudomonadota bacterium, assembly GCA_018897875.1. Lineage (GTDB taxonomy): Bacteria > Desulfobacterota > Desulfobaccia > Desulfobaccales > 0-14-0-80-60-11 > 0-14-0-80-60-11. Next base: position 8,146 of record JAHIKF010000373.1, read on the forward strand.
GCCTGGGTGATCCTGACCCTGTGGATCTTGCGCAACCTGGTCTATTCCAACTTCGGGCGGGGGATCACGGCCATCCGGGAAGACGAAGTGGCCGCCAACCTGACCTCCGTGGATACCCGGCGCCTCAAGCTGTACGCCTTCCTCATTTCCGCCTTTTTCGCCGGGGTGGCCGGGGGCTTGTACGCCCACCTGCTCCAGTTCATCAACCCCCGGAGCTTTTCCATCCTGAAATCCACCGACATGCTGGTCATGGTCTACCTGGGCGGGGTGGGCAGCCTCACCGGGTCGCTATTGGGGGCCGCCATCTTCACGGTGCTCCTGGAACTGCTCCGCCCCCTGGGCATCTGGCGCTGGGTGGTAGGGCCGCTCATGCTGGTGCTGCTCATGATTTACCGGCCCCAGGGGGTCATGGGCTTTAAAGAGGCGCGCCTGTTCAAGCCGGAGTTGCCTCAGCCCGGCGGCGGCAGCCCCGGACCCCCGGCCCCGGCGGCCAGCCCGTTGCAGGGCCATTGACCGGCAGATGCAGGGTGCGCACTGCGCACCATGTCCTGGTTCCCAAGTTGCACTTTATCCTCGTTCCCAAGTTGTACTTGGGAACGAATTTGCCGCCCAAGCTCAGCTTGGGCACTTCAGCGGCGTTTCCAAGCGCAGCCTGGGAACCAGATAAAAAAACATGCAACCCATTCTAGAAATCACCGACCTGTCCCACAGTTTCGGCGGCCTCAAGGCCCTGACCGATTTTTCCCTGGAGATTTTTCCGGGGGAGCTGGTGGGGCTCATCGGGCCCAACGGCGCCGGCAAGACCACCGTGTTCAATCTCATCACCGGGGTCTTCCGCATCAGCGCCGGGGCGATCACTTTCCGGGGCGAAGACATCAGCGACTGGCGCAGCCACCGCATCACCGCCGCCGGGATTGCCCGGACCTTTCAGAATATCCGCCTGTTCAAGGAGCTGAGCGTCCTGGACAACGTCCGCCTGGGCGCCTTCGCCCAACATCGCTATTCCCTGTTGGATGCCCTGCGGCGCAGCCGGCGTTTCAATACAGCGGAACAGCAGGTAACCCAACAGGCCTTTGAATTGCTGGAGCGGTTTAACCTCACCCACTATGCCCACACCCCTGCCCGGCATCTGGCTTACGGGGAGCAGCGGCGGATCGAGATGGCCCGGGCCCTGATCAGCCGGCCCCAGCTGCTTCTGCTGGACGAGCCCGCCGCCGGCATGAACTCCTCGGAAACCGAGGACTTGATCCGGCGCATCCGCCAGCTTCAGGACGAATTCGCCCTGACCATCCTCTTGATCGAACACCAGATGCGGGTGGTGGTGAATCTCTGCCAGCGCCTCTACGTCCTGGATTTCGGCCAAACCATCGCCGCCGGTTCCCCCCAGGAAATCCAGCGCCACCCGGCGGTTCTGGAGGCTTACCTGGGCAAAGACGGCGACCTATTGAGCGAAGCCCCGGAGCCGGACGAGGGGACCTTATGAAGGATGACCTGAGCCGCCCGCCCTTTACCCCCCTGCTCGCCGTGGAAGGTTTGTGGGTTTCCTATGACCGCATCGACGCGGTTCGGGGGGTCTCGTTCGATGTGGGCGTTGGCGAGATCGTCACCCTCATCGGGGCCAACGGCGCGGGGAAGTCATCGATCTTGCAGGCAATATCAGGGATGCTGCCGGTGGCCCGAGGCCGGGTGACCCTGGCCGGCCTCGACCTCCTGGGGGTGCCGGCCCACCTCCGGGTGGCCCGGGGCATCGCCCACGTCCCGGAGGGCCGGGGCATCTTCGGCAACCTGACGGTCCTGGAAAATCTGCGCCTGGCGACTTACCGGCGCCGGGATGGCGAGATCGAGCGGGATCTGGAGGAGGTTTTCGCCCTCTTCCCCCGGTTGGCGGAACGGCGGCGGCAGTGGGGCAATACGCTGTCCGGCGGCGAGCAGCAGATGCTGGCGGTGGGCCGGGCTTTGATGAGCCGGGCCCGACTGCTGCTGCTGGATGAACCCTCCATGGGCTTAGCACCCCTGCTGGTCCGGGAGATCTTCCGGGTGATCCAACGCATCAACCAACAGGGCGCCGCCATCCTGCTGGTGGAGCAAAACGCCCACCTGGCCCTGGAAGTGGCGCACCGCGCCTATATCCTGGAGACCGGGGAGATTGCGCTTTCTGGGCCGGCCTCGGAACTGCGGCACCACCCCCAGGTCCTGGCGGCCTACCTGGGAGGGGCGTAAGGGCGAAAAAAGGTGATTTATATAATGGCCGGGTAGATCAATTTCTGTCCGTAGGGGCGACCCGGTGGGTCGCCCTGCACGGTGGATAGAGAAAAAATGAGCCGAGACCGGATTATCAATTCTTCAGGTGAAACCTCTAAACGTCGTTCCCTCCGTTTGAAGGGGTATGATTATAGTCAACCAGGGGCCTATTTCATAACGCTTTGCACCCACAAGCGCAGATGTATATTGGGTGAGGTTGTCGCCGATGAAATGAGATTAAATAATGCTGGCAGGCTGGTTGAAACGGAGTGGTTGAGCACAGCCAGGGTAAGACCGTATATTAATCTGGATGCCTTTGTCGTAATGCCTAACCATTTCCATGCCATATTCTTTATTCACTGCAAGGCAGGGGCGACCCACCGGGTCGCCCCTACGGGTGACAAATCGTGCCCCGGACCTGAACCGGCATCTGTAGGCGCCATCGTCGGCCAGTTTAAATCAAGGGTCACTAAAGTGATTAATTCCTGGCGTCGTTCCCCGATAGGGTCTTTATGGCAGCGCAATTATTATGAGCATGTGGTCCGAGATGAGGAAGATTTAAACCGGATCAGGGAGTATATCCAGGATAATCCGAGGCGCTGGATAGAGGATGAGAATAATCCTGAGAATTTATCAAAATAAGGAAGCAGATCAGAAACGAAGGGCGACAATCGAGTCAGCCATCAACGCCCCCTGCCTTCCTTCCGTTCGGTAATGTCCTGGATAAACCCTTCGTAGTAGCTGATGGCGCCGGTTTCATCCCGCACCGCCCGGGCATCCACCGCGATCCAGTATTTACTGCCGTCTTTACGGTACACCTGATATTCCTGTCCCCGGATAACTCCCGCCTCGGCCACCTGGCGCTTGAACTCATCCCGTTGCTCCGGGTCCACAAAGACCTGGTGGCCCAGATCCATGATGCCGGTGATCATCTCCTGCGGGGAATCGTAGCCGTGCATCCGGGCCAGGGCCGGGTTGACGCTGAGCAGACGGCCATCTGGAGTAATCTGGAAGATGCCGATTACGGCGTTTTCATAGATGCCGCGATATTTGGCTTCGGCCTCTTTCAAGGCCTGCTCCGTGAGCTTGTGGGCCGTGACATCCTGGATCATGGCCATCTTGGACATGGTGCCGTCGGGATGCCGGATGGGGGTGTTGACCACATAGAACCAGTGGTGGTCTTTGGGGCTTTGCACCTCCCAGCGCATCGTCTCTCCCTGGAAGACCCGGTCATTGACACACCAGGGGCAGACCTCGTCCAGGTCATGGAGCACCCGATAGCATTTCTGGCCCAGGGGATAAGACCCGGTGCGCTCGATGAAGCGCTGGTTCATGAATTCCACTTCGAAGTTTTGCGAGCAGATATAAATGTGGCCGTCGAAGGCTTCAATCATGGCCTCATACTGGGCCCACAAATCCCGCCAGGCCTCGGAGGACCGATGGGAACGGGATTCTGCCTGCTCTAAAGCCGCCACTTGCTGGCGCAGCGCGGCTAATTCCTTAATGAGATCAGTTCTGTCCCGGTCTTCGTCTTGCATCTGCTTCCTTGCCAGGGTAAGACTGATTTAGCTTTCGCTACTGTTTATAATTTATGGTAATTATAACAAAATAACAAGGTATTATGCCATGGGGGCTCGTAGGCCATTCCTGATCCGGCGCCTCGCTTCGGGAAGGAAACCGAGGCGGTTGCGCCTCATCCTGACGTCGCCCTCAAGAGAAGCCGTTGTGCAACCCGTCAGTCTTCGGCAATTTTTTCGATATGGAAGACTTGCAGGTACAATCCCGGACCGAGGCGGGCGAGCTCGCCATAAAGCATGACTGGGTCCAGGCGCTTGAGCTTATACCGGTCGGCCTGCTCGGGAGTCACGGCCGCCAGGTCGTAGTACCCGGTCAGATCAGCCGTATCATAGGTGGCGAACCATTGAAGCTGGTACCACCTGATGGGATACCGGAGCAGGGTGAGGTAATTCCGGACCATGGCGGGGTCATATTCCAGATATTGCCAGAAATACGCCCGCACCCGAACCTGCTGGCCGGCCTGAAGCCCGGCTGGGCCCGGGGCCAGGAGGTCACGGTAGGCTATGGCAGTGTAGGCCTGGGGCTCAAAAGTGGCCGGGTGCGGCCGGAGTTCGCCGCAGGCGGAAAACCCAAACAGGCTGCACAGGAGGATGACCCCCAACCAGCGGGAACAGGCTGGGCGCCGAGAACTACCGGAAGCCCCGTCCACAAGGGGCCGCAGGGGATATTTTTTCATGGGAGTTGTTTTATCCGCCGTCTTTCCCATAATATATAGCAACTGTGAATCAAGGAGATAAAGTAATGGCCTGCCCCATAATTATCCGCCATCATGAAGGGGTCCAGTCTTATCTGGTGCTGGATGACAACCCCCGGGAGCTGCTGCGCCACGTGGGCTTTGCCGAGCCGTTTTCCATACGACCGTGGCTGGGGTCCGTGGACCCCGATGACGCCCGGGAGGATTGGGCCGAAATGCTGGCAGAGGACCCGGATAACTACCAGATTGTCGACGAAGACAATCATGTTTACTGCCTGGAACGCTCAGACTGGGACCACTGCAAAATGTGGCCGCCACGGCCATAACTGGACCTGGGAAGCAGGGGTCGGGGGCAATAATCTTGGGGCCCCAACCCCCAGACCTTTATCCTTCCCAGCCCTTACGGGGGTTATGACGCCGCTGGGCCTCTGCCCCACGAGTCCCGGTTCTCCTCCTATCACCCTTTTCCAGGTGGCTTCATTCGGCCTCACTCCGCCAGCAGGCACACGTGAGCCAACACCTTGGCGTCCCCCAGGAGATGGCTGAGGAAACAAAACTCGTTGGGCTGGTGGGCGCAGTCGTTGGCGGTCATCCAGACCGCGGCGGGCAACCCTGCCTTCCGGAAGAAGGCGGCCACGGTGCCGCCGCCGATCCCCTGGGGGGTGGCTTCCCGGCCGTAAACCTGCCGGATGGCCTGCTGCAGGGCTTTGACCACCGGGGCCTCCGCCGCCGTGGGCGGCGCGCTGGCCAGGGTCTGCACCGTTTCCACGTCCACGGTGACCCCGAATTTCCCGGCCGCCTCCGTGGCGATGGCCCGGACCCGCTCAGTGACCTGGGCCAGGTCGTAGTCCGGCAACACCCGGCAATCCAGATAGAAGACGTCCCGGCCCGGGATGGTGTTGATGTTGGGCACGTTGGCTTCTTTACGGGTGGGTTCGAAGGTGCTCATGGGAGGCCGGAACAGCGGGTTGTGCCGGGGGAATTCCCGTTGCAGGTCATCTAAGGCGACGATTACGTGCGCTGCGGCCCTGAGGGTATTTTTGGCCTTGTGCGGCCGGGAGGCGTGGCCCTGCTGCCCCAAGAGCGTCACCTTGAGCCAGAGGATGCTTTTTTCCGCCACCTCGATCATGGTGCCGTCATTGCTGCCGGCGTCGGGCACGATGATCAAATCCTCGGGGGAAAAGAGCTCGGGGTGCTCCCGCAGCAGGAAGGCCAGACCTTTGTCGTTCCCGGTTTCTTCGTCCGCCACCAGGGCCAGGGCCAGGGTGCGTTCCGGGGTGAGGCCCAAATCCAGGAAGGCCCTCACGGCCATAAGGGACATGACGATGCCGTGATGGTCGTCTTCCGTGCCCCGCCCGTAGAGGCGGTCGCCGTCCACCCGGAGGGTAAAGGGGTCGGACTCCCACAGGCTCAGGTCCCCCGGGGGCACCACGTCCGTATGGCTCAGGACCCAGACCTTTTCCGGCCGCTTCCCGGGCAGGTACGCCACCAGGTTGGGGCGCGAGCCGCCCGGCACCCGGTCATCAGGGGCCGGATAGTTGCGGACCTCAAGCCCCCAACTCTCAAGCACTTCCGCCAGGAAGGCGGCCTTGTCGGCCTCGCCGACCCCCCCCACCTCGGGCCCCAACGCCACCCGGGAGACCAGTTGCCGCTGCAACTCCACCACTTGGTCCGGATAGGTATCTAGACGCTCGGTTAGGCGCCGGAACTTCTCAGTTTGCGTCATTACCCAACCTGCCTGTGCTGGAAAGTTTTCTGTTTTCCGTTTTCCGTTTTCTGTGTAACAGCCGCCCCGGTGGTTCTACTCCGAAAAGTCTTTCGTAGGGTGCGTCCTACGCACCTTTAGCTTATGGCAGTGGCGGGCACGGAGGCTCGCCCCACCAACTTTTCATAATTTACGGGTGGGCCGCAGGCCCATGAGGAACTGATGAGAACTTCTCAAACCAGAAAAATCACCGTCCGGGTCCCCCGGGCTTTTCCTTCCTGGCGCCATCATATATAATTTTGGTGCCTAAAGACAAGAAGAGTTTGGATGGCCCCCCCGGTGGCCAGACTCGGCATCGAGGCCCGGCGCCGTAAGCCCCGGAACGATATGGTTGCTAACCGATTATGATATCTGAAGAAAAAATATAATCAGCCCTACGGAGGAAGTTCTATGAAGATCAAACGTATCGCCCATCTGGGAATCGCGGTGAAGGATCTGGATCCCCCTAAAAAACTTTATGCCGAAAATCTCGGCTTGCAGTTGAAGGGTGAGGAAGTGGTGGAAAGCCAGAAGGTCAAGGTGAGCTTCATCCAGGTAGGGGAAAGCAAGCTGGAATTGCTCCTGCCCACCGCGCCGGACAGTCCGGTAGCCAAATTCCTGGAGAACAAGGGAGAGGGCTTCCACCACCTGGCCCTGGAAGTGGAGGATATCCACGCCGCGGTGGCGGAATTGAAGGCCGCGGGCGTGCGGCTGATCGATGAAACCCCCCGGGAAGGGGCCCACGGGGCTCTGGTAGCCTTTCTCCACCCCAAGGCCACCTTCGGCCTCCTGGTGGAATTGTGCCAGTATCCTGACTGAGGCTAAACCTCAATGGGGATAAGCGCGGCGGCCCTGGTGGCCCAGGTCCAGGTCAATCTCCCCTTTGCTTTCTTGGAGGCGGGGTACCTCGAGAAGTTTTTGCGCCGGGGCCTCAATCCGGAAATTGGCCTGGATGCCTTTAGCCTGGGACATTACCCCCCGGGGGCCTTTCGCCGGGCGGCCCGGGCTTTTCAGGGGGCCGGACGGCGGATCACCCTGCACGGCCCCTTTCAAGACCTGGCCGCGGGGGCGCTGGATGATGGCGTCCTGGCCGCGTCGCGCCGGCGCTTGCGCCAGGCCTTCCGCTATTTGCCGGTATTTCGGCCGGTGGCGGTGGTCTGCCACCTGGGCTATGAAGCCCGGCACTACCGCTGGGATCAGGAGCGCTGGCTGGCCCGCAGCGCCGCCACCTGGAAGGAGTTGGCCGCCCTGGCGGCCCCTCACGGCGTGACGGTGATGCTGGAAAATGTCCACGAAACCGAGCCGGAACTCTTTCTGGAAGTCCTGGGACGGGTGGGGGCGCCCAACCTCCAGGTCTGCTTTGACGTGGGGCATCTCCTGGCTTTCAGCACCGGGGATTTCCCTCGATGGCTCGAAACCCTGGCCCCGGTCATCGGCCATCTCCACCTCCACGACAACCTCGGGGACTACGACACCCACCTGGCCCTGGGCGCCGGCCGGGTTCCCCTCAGAGAAACTCTCGACTACCTGGCCCGCCAGGGGCGCCGGCCCCTCATTACCCTGGAGCCCCACCAGGAGGGCAGCCTGGACCCCTCCCTGGAGCACCTCGCCGGCATCTGGCCCTGGGAAAATTAGGGAAAGACACTATCTTTAATTTACTGTCAACCTCCAGGGTTAGTTCACCTGACCAGCGGGTTTTTCACTTTCAATGCGGGGTAGCGGCCGAAATCCCGGTCGGCGGTCCATAATTCCCGGACGCCGTGGCTTTGGCACAAAGCCGCGATGCGGGCGTCATGAACCTGGGGCCCGGCGACTCGTCCCACCTGGAGGGCAAGACGCAACTCCGGCCAATATCCCTCTGATTCCGCCAGCAGGACCAGGCTGGGAGATTCCAGCCAGGCAGTCACCTGCTCCAGGGCCACATCCAAAGGGGTGGGCGGCGCATAGATTTTGGGATGCGTGACGATGGCCAGGAATTCGTGGAGGCAAGGCCAGGGGATGGCCCAGGGTCCTCGCCCCTCGGCCAGTTCCACGATAGAACCGTACGCGGCGTCGTGCCAGGGTGAATCTTCCCGATGCGCATAGACCAGGAGATTGGTGTCCACGGCAATCATGCGCCGTGGCCTTCATAAATGAGACCCCGAATCTGGTCCCAGGCAGCCCCGGTAACCTGGGATTGCAGTCCGTTGCCCTTGAAGGTGGCCTTGCGAAGCCTAAAGTTGCGGCTTCCCTCCCTTTCGGCGATGACCTTTCTCAAACCCTCCTCCACCAACGACCGGACCGTGGTTTTCTCCCGGCGGGATACCTTCCGGGCGGCTTCAAGGAGGGTATCGGATATCTCTATGGTTGTTTTCATATGGGTATATGTATCATTAAATACATATATATGTCAATTTAAATTTATGTACCGTAATTGATGAGGTTGCCAAAGTCGTCGGCTCATGATGCCGATAATTTATCCAGTTGTACCAAAGAACAAAAGCGTTCGTCCCCAATTAATCAATTGCTTTACAACCGGGAGGCGAACGGATAGAATAAATTATCTGTTAATGTGGTCTATATACTGGAAAACTACCCCGCACTCCAATACCGGGTAAAGTTGCGCTGGGGAAGTGCCGATATAATAAGGGCAATGTCAGCTCTATGAAATACCTGGCTATTCTTGGTTCCACCGGCTCCATCGGCCAAAGCACCCTGGCGGTGGTGGCGGAGCACCCCGGTGAGTTTGCGGTAACGGGGTTGGCCGCCGGCCAAAACGTCAAGGTCCTGGCCGAACAGATACGTCAATTTTGCCCGGCGCGGGTGTCGGTGCAAGATGAGGCCGTAGCTGTTACTCTGCGGCAACTATTGCCCCCCGGGGGGGCCCCCGAAATTCTCTGGGGGGCGTCCGGGGCCCGGGAGGTGGCGGTGGCGTCCGGGGCCGACCTGGTGGTCTCCGCCATGGTAGGGGCGGTGGGCCTGGAACCCACCCTGGCCGCTATCCAGGCCGGACTGCCGGTGGCCCTGGCCAACAAAGAGACCCTGGTGGCCGCCGGTTCCCTGGTGATGGCCGCGGCCCGGGAACGTGGCGTGTCCATCATCCCGGTGGACAGCGAACACAGCGCCATTTTTCAGGCCCTGAACGGCGAACCCCGGGAGGATGTGCGGCAGCTTTGGCTTACCGCTTCCGGGGGGCCGTTTCGCACCTGGGACCGGGAGCGCCTGCGCGGCGCCACGGCTGCCCAGGCCCTGAAACATCCCAACTGGAGCATGGGGCCCAAAATCACCATCGATTCCGCCACCATGATGAACAAGGCCCTGGAAGTTATTGAGGCTTCGGTGCTCTTCGGCCTCCCCGTGGATCAGGTGGGGGTTTACATCCATCCCCAGAGTATTATTCATTCTCTGGTGGAATTTGTGGACGGCTCGGTGATTGCCCAGTTGGGAGTGCCGGACATGCGCCTGCCCATCGCCTATGCCCTGACCTATCCCCGGCGCCTGCCCCTGAACTCGCCGCCCCTGGATCTGTGCCAGGTGGGCCGGCTCACCTTTGAGACTCCCGATATGACCCGTTTCCCGGGCTTGGCCCTGGGATATGCCGCGGCCCGGGCGGGAGGCACCATGCCCGCGGTGCTCAATGCCGCCAACGAAATGGCGGTGGCCGCCTTCCTTAACGGCCGCCTCGGTTTTATGGACATCCCCCAAACCGTAGAGGCCACCATGGAGGCCCACCGGCATGAACCGCTGGAGAGCCTGGAGCAGGTCCTGGCCGTCAACCACTGGGCCCGGGGGTTTGCCCAAGGCTTGATCGACCGGGGGATTTAGCGCCTCTCGGCGCCCCCTGATCACCGACCGACATGATTACTATTTCTCCCACAGGAGCATACAGACTTTTATGATAACCGTTTTGGCGACCATCATCGTCCTGGGGGTCCTGGTCTTCGTCCACGAATTGGGCCATTTCCTCATGGCCAAATTCTTCGGGGTGCGGGTGGACGCCTTCTCCCTGGGCTTCCCGCCTAAGTTGCTGCACAAAAAAATCGGCGATACGGATTACCGCCTTTCCGTGGTGCCGCTGGGGGGCTATGTCAAGCTTTTCGGGGAAAATCCCAAGGATGAAGTGCCCCCTGAGTTGCAACCGGTGTCATTTTCCCATCACCCGCTCTGGCATCGGTTTTTGATTGTCTTGGCGGGGCCCGCCTTCAATCTGATTTTCGCCGCGCTGGCCCTCTTTCTGGTCTTTACTTTTTCCGGCATTCCCTATCTCACCACTGAAATCGGCGGGGTGAAAGAGGGGTCCCCTGCGGCCCAGGCGGGTCTGCAAAAAGGCGACCAGATCCTGTCGGTGGGAGGTCAAGCGGTGAGCCGCTGGGAGCACCTCTCTGCGAAAATCCGGCAGAACGGGGAAAAGCCCTTGACCCTGTCGGTACGGCGGGGAGACCGGGACTTCCAGGTCCAGGTAACCCCCCAGCGCATGGAGACCTCCGACATCTTTGGGGCCAAAGTCTCGGCCGTGATCATCGGCGTCTCTTCCGGGGATACCCCGGCCGTGGAGCAAGTCGGTCCCATCCAGGCCCTGACGCTAGGCGTGGTTTACACCGGCCGCCTTACCTGGCTGACTGTTGAGAGCCTGTATAAACTGGTGGCCCGGGAAGTGCCGCTGAAGAGCATCGGCGGCCCCATTCTCATCGCCCAGATGGCGGGCAAACAGGCGGAAATGGGGGTGAGTTACCTGGTACAGTTTATGGCGGCGCTGAGCATTAACCTCTTTCTGATCAACCTCCTGCCCATCCCCGTTTTGGATGGCGGACACCTGTTTTTCTTTACCCTGGAGGCGATCCGGGGCAAGCCGCTGCCGCTGCCGCACCGGGAAATGGCCCAGGGATTGGGCCTGATGTTGCTCCTGGCCTTGATGATTCTGGTCTTCTACCAGGATATTTTGCGCCTGGTGCAGGTCCAGTACTGAGAAGGTTTTCCGTTTTCTGTTAATAGGAAAGCCTCTGGCACGATTTTGTTGAGTCCGCCATGTGATCAAGTTCTTCAAAAAGCCTTCGGGGGCGGCTGTCCTAAAATTGAACTTAGCGGCCTTGGCGTGAAATATTTTCATATTTCGGTGCGACCTTTAGGCCATCTTGCTTCCCCCAGGATGACCAAAATGGCCAGAGGAAAATTTTGCAAGCCTCTCAACCAAAAACGGAAAACAGAAAACGGAAAACAGAAAACCGCCTCAGCCTATGCTCCTTTTAGCCCTGGACACCGCCACCGAGACGGGCAGCCTGGCCCTGGTGGCCGGGGACCGGGTGCTGATGGAGTATTCCCTGGAAAGCCCCAACGCCTACCTGACCTGCCTGATGCCCGGGGTGGCCGCGATCCTGAGAAATACCGGCCAGGAAATCGCCGATCTGGGCGCCGTGGCCGTGAGCACAGGCCCCGGTAACTTTACGGGGCTGCGCATCGGGCTGGCCACCGCCAAGACCCTGGCCTGGTCCCTCAAGTGCCCGTTGGTGCCGGTGCCCACCCTGGAGGTGCTGGCGGCCCAGTTCCCCTTTTACCCACATCCCGTCGGGGTGGTCATGGACGCCAAGCGCGGGGAAGTCTTCTGGGGGCTGTTCCGGTGCCCGGAAGATTGGCCCCAGGTGCTGGAAGGGCCGCTGCGTCTGCCGGTGGGGGAACTCCCGGCCCGGCTGCCGGCCCCGCTCCTGCTCACCGGTCCTGGCCTCGAGGTTCACCAGGAGGTCCTGGCTCCCCGGCTCTCCCCGGAGATTGTCTGGGCTCCCCAGGCAATGCGGCGGCCCCGGGCCTCGACCCTGGCCCGGCTGGCGCGCCACCGCCTGGAACTGGGTCTGACCGCTAATCCCGCCCAACTGATCCCCACCTACCTGCGCCCGGCGCTGTGATGTCAAGTTAAAGGGTGGCACAGGCTTTCCAGCCTGTGCAGGCGCAGCGCAGGCTAAAGCCTGCGACTACCTAAATAGCTCTCGAACGCAACTCGGTATCAAAACCGAAACCTATTGATAAATTTGTAAAATGTTTGATATATACAGAGAGAGAGCGTTCTTAGCTTCGCGATCAGTTTTGCCTTAGAGTTGCCTCCTTAACTCCGTCCAGGGTTCGATTTGCCCTTCTCTATGACTAACGGGGGAACTCCTGGGAAATCGCACCCTAAGAAGAACTGACTTATTTAGAGGTCTGCTATGTCTGACCGTGAATCCCGAGATCATATTGCCGCTGAGGAAGGTGCGCATCTCTTAGAACTGACTGAAATCGCGGCACAGGCTGAAGACCTTAAAGGGCTGGCCCAGAGAGTGCTTCCCGTGTTGATGCGGGTGATGGGAGCCACTGGCGCCATCATTTGCCTTGAAGAACCCAGACCTCCCTTTCACTCCCTCTTCCCAGAAGGGATTCAGGCCGACACCCTGCCCTTGATCAAGAAAATTTGCATCGAGCAATTCCAGCAAATTCAGATCCAGGATGATTCCCTTCTCATAATCGTCCCTTTATCCCCCCAGGAAGCTACCCATCTGGTCCTGTTTTCTCTGGGGCGCCAAACGAAGCCGCTGGGGTTTTTCGGCCTGGTCCTGCCTGCGCCTGACCAACTGCCCCGGCAAATTTTCATGCGGAAGGTTACCGCCTTGCTGGCTTATTTTGTCGGCCAATTTCTTGACCGGTTGGCGTACGACAAGAAGATCGCCCACCTCAACACTTACCTCGCAGTGAGTTCCAAAATCGCTCAGACCCTGAATCTCCGTGAAGTTATCGAGGCCGTTTTGTACTCCAGTATAGCCGCGGTGGCCGCCGAAGCAGCCTCGGTGCTGCTCCTTGACGCGGAGAAAAAGAACTTTCGATTTTACGGGGTGGAAGGACCTGCCAAGCTAAACCTGGTGGATGTCACCTTTCCCGTTGATCAAGGCCTGGCGGGGTATGTCTTTCAAACCCAAAAATCCGCCATCTTCAACGATGTCCAGCAAGACCACCGGTTTTATGGCAAATTCGATTCGGTCTCGGGGTTTCAGACGAAAAACCTGGTGGCCATTCCCCTGGTGGCCGGGGATGAAAAGGTCGGCGTATTGGAGGTCCTGAACAAGGCTGGCGGCGAGCCATTTTATGAAGACGACCGTCTTCTGCTGGAATCGATTGCCGGGAAAATCGCCTTTGCCATCCGTAATGCCAATGTATCCGAGGAAAAACAGACCCTGGCGACAGAAATTCAGCGGATGCTCGAATTTCAGACCAGGCTGATCCAGACTTCCAACGATGGCATCATTGCTAACGATCGGCGCGGCAAGATTATCATTTTTAATGAAGGCGCCGAAAGGGTCCTGGGCTATCGAAACGATGAGGTGGTCGGCAAGATCAAGGTAACGCAACTCTATCCTCCCGGAGTCGCCCAAGATGTCAGGGCAAAAATAGAGGGCCCGGAGCATGGCGGCCCGGGTCGCTTGATCCATTATGAGACCATAGGGCTGAGCAAAACCGGAGAGCAAATTCCCATCGAACTTTCCGCCAGTCTTATTTATGGCAACAATCAAGAGGTAACCGCGGTGGGGTTTTTCCGGGACCTGCGAGAGCGCCAACAACTGCAAGAAAAGCTCCTGCAGTCGGAGCGCCTCGCGGCCCTGGGCCAAATGGCGGCCCATATCAGCCACGAGGTCAAAAACCCTTTGGTGGTTATCGGTGGGATGGCCCGTCAGGTTTTGAAGGCTGCCGACGAGGGCCCGTCCAAGAGCGTCGAAAAACTCCGGATCATCGTCGAGGAAATTCGCCGTTTGGAGGAATTTCTGGCCGAGGTGGGCAGCTTCGCCAAGTTATCGGAGCCCCGGAAGTGCCCCATAGATCTCAACGCCCTGATCCGGGAAATGTGCCTCAAATTGGCAGCCAATCTCCAGGAAAACCGCATAAAGTTGGCGGTAAATTTGGACCCCAACCTGCCTCAGGTCCAATTCGACCCGCTCCTTTTGCGCCAGGTGCTGTTGAATATTGCCAAGAATAGCATCGAGGCTATGCCGGCCGGGGGTACCTTGACCTTTACCAGCGAACGGGAGCACGACCGGGTGTTGGTGCGGATCAGCGATAGCGGTGAGGGGATTTCTCCCAAAATCATGGATAAGATCTTCCAGCCCTTCTATTCCACCAAACCCAAGGGCAGCGGGCTGGGACTGGCCATTTCCCAGACGATTGTCACGGCCCACCAGGGGGAAATCAGGGTAGAAAGCCAACCTCACCGAGGCACCGGCGTCACGGTCTTCTTGCAAGCGGAATCAAAGTAGGGTCAATTTTCTGGAGCAGGGGAAAACTAGACCGACCCTGTCCACCGGGTTGGCCCTTTCGGGTAAGCGGAAATTTTGCCGCCGCCAAGGCGAGACGGATGGCACACGATTTTACGGGCCGTAGGGTG
>JAHIKF010000374.1 GCA_018897875.1 Pseudomonadota bacterium
AGCCCTTCGCTCAAGGGTTGGCGGCGGTCAGAACCAAAGGCAGATGGGGCTATATCGACAAGACCGGCAAGATAGTCATCCCGCCGCAGTTCGGCACAGCCGGCGTTGGTGACCCGGCGGACGGCCCCCCGGGCCCCTTCCGAGGCGGTCTGGCCCGGGTGGAAGTCCCCAGCTCTTATGGTTACCTTAATTCCTCGGGGAAGCTGGTCATTGCCTGCCGGTTTGATGGCGCGGCCTCCTTTTCGGAAAAACGGGCCGCGGTCTTACAAGGCGGCAAATGGGGCTTCATCGACCCGGCCGGGGAGCTGGTCATCCCGCCCCAGTTCGACTTTGCCGATTTCTTTGCCGACGGTCTGGCCAAGGTGGGGATGCTCCGTAATACAGAGGCCTCCCGCCAGGGGTTTGTGGATCGAGATGGCAAGCTGGCGATTCCCCTGGAATACAAGGTGGCCAATAACTTTGCCGAAGGCCTGGCCTTTGTCAGGGTGAAAGGGAAATACGGGTATATCGACCATAATGGCAAGATAGTCATTCCACCCCAGTTCGCCAAAGTGGGCGCTTTCGCCCAGGGCCGGGCTCCGGTGATGGTGGTAGACAAGTGGGGGTTCATCGACCGGACGGGCAAGATGGTGATTACACCCAAGTTTGCCATGGCCGGAGGTTTTGCCGAAGACCTGGCCGCAGTGGTGCTGGGAAACAAGTGGGGCTTCGTGGACACCACCGGGCGGATGGTGATCAGACCGCAGTTCGAGTTAAAGGGGGAGCCTAATCCCCAATTCTTCGAAGGCCTGGCGGCCGTGATGCGGAACGGTAAATACGGCTATATCAACAAGTCCGGCAAGATGGTCATCGCCCCCCGGTTCGATTGGACGAATCGGTTCTCGGAGGGTTTGGCGGCAGTGCAGGGGGAGGACTTCAAATATGGCTACCTCGACCGCACGGGCAAGCTGGTCATCGGCCGTCAATTCGACTTTGCCGGGCGTTTTTCCGGGGGCCTGGCCCCGGTGAAGCTCGGCGGCCGGTCTGGCTACATCGACAAAACCGGACGGATGGTTATTGCCGCCCGGTTCGATCGGGCCGGCATCTTTGCCGAGGGCCTGGCCCCCGTGGCCACGGGCCTGAAATGGGGCTATATCGACCAGAACGGCAAGTTTGTCTGGGAAGCTCCAGGCCGGACGGACGCCCTGGTGGGTGAGCTCTGACCACCATCGCCCTGGCCGCGCCCCATCACGCGGCGCCCGGATCTCTGGGAAGCAGGCGGGGAGTGCTGGGAAAATTGGACAAAATTGCTTTTTTTGTCTAATTAAAGATATGATTTGCATATCAACGCTCCGATGGATGTTGGGGAAGTGTGAAGCATAGCAGTTATACGCTGCTTAGCTGCCGTCCCCGATAACATAAAAGTCTGCCCCCCAGGCAACCCCGCCGCGCCGTTGGTTCGTGGGTCGGCGGCGCCGGGCGCAACCGCCAACAGTCTCAGGGGGTGCCGGCGTTAGTCCCCATTTGCACCCCCGTGGTTCCGCCTGGGATAACATAGTTGGTGGCCAGGCCAAAGGCGCTGTTCCGGTCCACCAGGATGGCGGTGGGCACACCCATCCCGAACTTGAAGTTTTGGATATTATTGTTAAAAGCTGCATTTCCTAAAACATTGCTTGGTCCGGACACGTTAATGCCATAATTGTTATTGGAGGCCACGCAATCGGTAATAATGCCGGAACGAAGGTAAATGCCGACGTTACTATTATTCGAGGCGTTGCAGCCTTTAATCAAGTGGTTAGTGCCATAAAAAAGGAATCCCGTATTGTTACCAGTGGCCCGGACATTGATGGCGCGGTAATTGATGGCATTATTACTTGCTTCAACGACGCCACTGGAAAAGCCGCGCACTGTACCGTTTCTGATTTCTACATTTTTCCGCCCTTGCACATAGATGCCGATCGCATCGCTTGTGCCACTATAGGTCAGGCTGAAGCCCATGAGGTCCAGGGTGACGTCATCGGCGTTGATGGAAATGGCTTGGCCGCCGGCGCTGAAGGTCAGGTTGCCGGACAGGTAATAGAAGCCCGGGGTGGAGATGGTATAGGGCACGCTGGTGATTTTAGTTCCCACCGCCCCACCTCCAGCGATTACGTAAAAATCCGCCCAGGCTGAGCCGGACATGAGGAAAACGCCTAAAAACATTGCTAAAAATGCACTCCGTCTCATTGTATTTACCTCCCAGTGGATTATTTAAGGACTCATAATAGGTTGTATTTTATGAGATTATCTGGTGACCTACCCCAAGAAGATAAAAAAACCGCGCTGCCCCTTACCAGAGCAGCCCGGCTATCTCATAAAGACCCGTGGCTTTCCGTCCCCGCCTCACGAGGGGTTGGCTTTTTCTGAAGAATTACCGTAAGCATACTTTTATCGAAAAGTCAATAAAAATCAATTTAAATTTCAATAAAGTTAGCTTAAAGGCTAAGAATACAACAGGTTATCACCGTCCGGTAGCTTTGGGTCATGTTGAGGGCTGCGGATGATAGACCTTAAGACAGTTAATCGTTTTATAAAGCTAACTGATATGTGGGGTAGCTGCTTGCTTGCACTACTGTACGTAATAAAAAGATGATTGACGAAAGATAGGTTTCATGGTCATCATCTACCTGTTTTTTCTGAGGAAAAGGAGGTAGTGATGGCCATTGAGCATGTTCTTCAAGAGAAATTTGTAGACCTCCAGCCGTTCAACCC
>JAHIKF010000030.1 GCA_018897875.1 Pseudomonadota bacterium
CACCATAAAAAGGAAACTCATGATCATTTTGTCAAACAGTCTGTCTCGGTGCCCCTGTTGTCACCGGATCAACGATCCAGATGACATTAATTTATGACACAGTAGTACTAAGTCCCCCTTTTCTAAAGGGGGATTTAGGGGGATTATGATGGGGTTATTGATAATCCCCCCGGGCCCCCCTTGATACAAGGGGGGTAACCACTTCCTTCGGCGCGCCTTTTTCGTTAAGCTGCAATGCATATGATTTGCCAAATGCCACCTGTAGCAGCCGGGCCACCCTTGGGCCTCCCCTGCCCTGCTGGGCTTTCATGACTGAGCACCTCATCGGCGTCATTGCCGACACCCACGGTTTGCTGCGTCCCCAGGCGGTCCAGGCCCTTGCGGGCGTGGAACTCATCATCCACGCCGGGGATATCGGCGACCCTAAGATTCTGCGCGCCCTAAAACGGATCGCCCCGGTGCATGCGGTCCGGGGCAACATCGACCGGGGCGACTGGGCCCGCGACCTGCCCCACACCCTCATGGTGGAGGTGGGGGGCGTCCACCTCTATGTCCTCCACGAACTCTTCTGCCTGGACCTGGACCCCGCCGCCGCCGGGCTGGCCGCGGTCATCTTCGGCCACTCCCATGCTCCCTACCTGGAACACAAAAACGGCGTCCTCTTCCTCAACCCCGGCAGCGCCGGGCCGCGGCGGTTTACGTTGCCGGTGAGTCTGGCCCGCATCAAATTGCACGGCATCTCCCTCGACCCGGAACTGGTGGAACTGAAGGTATGATTAAGAAAACTGATATTACTGCCGAGAACCTTCTGCCGGTCCGTCCCAGCGGAGTTTTGCTGGAGGAATTCCTCAGACCCCTTGGGATTAGCAGTCCTTGCCTTCACACGCAAAAAGCCTATAATATTTCCTCATGACCCCTAAGCGTCCCGTTTACCCCTTTGCGGCCTTGGTGGGGCAGGAGCGGCTGAAGCTGGCCCTGGTCCTCAACGCCATCAATCCCCTCCTCGGCGGGGTGTTGATCCGGGGCGAGAAGGGCACGGCCAAGTCCACCGCGGCCCGGGGCCTGGCGGAGCTCTTGCCGCCCATCGCCATGGTGGCGGGCTGCCCCTTCCACTGCCACCCGGAGTTGCCCGAACTCATGTGCGACGCCTGCCGGAAACGCCGGGTTCAGGGCGAAGTTCTGCCCCGCCGGGACCGGCCCATGATCGTGGTGGATTTGCCCCTGGGCACCACCGAGGACCGCCTCTTGGGCACCATCGACCTGGAAGCCGCCATCAAGAGCGGTGAGAAGCATTTTGAGCCGGGTCTGCTCGCCTCCGCCAACCGGGGGATTTTATACGTCGACGAAGTGAACCTGTTGGACGACCACCTGGTGGACGTGTTGTTGGACGCCGCGGCCATGGGGGTCAACGTGGTGGAGCGCGAGGGCATTTCGTTCGCCCACCCGGCCCGTTTTATCTTGGTGGGTACGATGAATCCTGAGGAAGGCGAACTCCGGCCCCAGCTCTTGGACCGTTTCGGGCTGTGCGTCGAGGTGACGGGCCTCAACAATCTCGACGCCCGCATGGCCGTGGTGGAGCGGCGCCTGGCCTTCGAGCGCGACCCCGAGGGTTTTGCCGCCGGCTGGCAGGTAGAGCAGCAAATCATCCGCCAGTCCATTTTAGACGCCCGGGAGCGTCTGCCCAGGGTGATTTTTTCCCAGGATCTCCTGCGGCTCATCACCGCCATCTGCGTCGACCAGGAGGTGGACGGGCACCGGGCCGACATCTTCATGCTCAAGGTGGCCCAGACCCTGGCGGCCTACCGGGGCCGGGAGGAAGTGAGCCCCGCCGACGTGCGGGAGGCCGCAACCCTGGTTTTGCCCCACCGCCTGCGCCGCCAACCCTTCAGCGAATCCGAGATGGACGAAAACCGGCTGGAGGAAACGTTTAAGAAGCACGCCGAGGCTATGGAGTCCCGCCGCGCCGAGCCACCCCCGGCCCAACCGGGAGCCGCCGCCTCTGACGGGGAGGAGGCGGTTTTGGTGGGCGAGGTCGTGGTGGCGCCGGGGGCCACCTTTCCGGTGCGGCCTTTGGAGCTGCCCCCGGACCGCCAGGTCAAAAAAGCGCCGGGGTCCCGCACCCGGACCAGGAGCGAAGACCACACCGGGCGCTACGTCCGCCCGACGCTGGTCAGGCCCGCCATTGCCGATCTGGCCATTGACGCGACCCTAAGGGCCGCGGCCCCCTACCAGGGGCTGAGGCAGCGGGGCAACCTGGCCCTGGCCATCCGTGAGCCTGATCTGCGCTACAAGGTGCGGGAGAAGCGCATCGGGCGCAACATCCTGTTCGTGGTGGACGCCTCCGGCTCCATGGGGGCGGACGAGCGCATGATTGAGACCAAGGCGGCGATCCTGTCGCTGTTGATCGACGCCTACCAGAAGCGGGAGCGGGTGGGGCTCATCGTCTTTGGGGGCGGCGAGGCCAAGGTGGCCCTGCCCTTCACCCGCAGCGTCGAAATGGCCCAACGGTACCTGACGAATCTCCCCACCGGCGGCAAGACCCCCCTGCCCCACGCCCTCTTCCTGGCCCGTGAGCTGCTGCGCCAGGAAAAAGCCCGGCATCCCAAAGACGCCTTTCTCCTGGTCCTCATCACCGACGGCCGGGCCAACCTCAGCCTGGGAAAGGGCGGCAAGCCCATGGCGGAGGTCAAGGAGCTGGCGGCGCAGATCGGGACCCTGGGGATCAACGCCCTGGTGCTGGACACGGAGCGTTTCGCCCCCTGCCTGGACCTGGGCTGCCTGCCGGAGCTGAGCCGCATTCTGGGGGGCCAGTACCATTCGGTCCAGAGCCTGAAGGCCCCGGAGGTGGTAGCCCGCATCACCGCGGCCCTGGGGGAGACCGCGGCCCCCTGACCGGGCCGCACTGCCGCCAGGAACCCATTTTACCTCCCCTCACCATTGACAATTACCCGCGGTTGCGCTACAGGATAAACACACCTCGCCCGCGGGTAGGCATCGTGGCACCCGTAGGTTAACATTTGGTAATCACATTATTTAGCTGTTTAACGGCCTCAGGACACGGGGAAATCACGGGAACCTGTAATGGCGGAACCGCAGCAACCAACCTGGCTCAAACTCGCAGTCCTGACCGTCATCGTCCTGGCCGCGGCCGCGGGCGTCTCGGCCTTCAAGTCCAGCGGTTATGCCACCCGGGTCCAGATCTTTGCCGCCCGGGAGGCCCAGCAATGGCAAGATTATCAGGTGGTAACTCTCAGGAAGGATAATTTTGGTCTCCATCGCGATATCCTGGCATCCCTGGGGCTTTCGGATGGCAAAGCTGCCAAGGCCCACAAGACCACGGCCGCCAGAATCAAGGCCTACGAAGAGGAAATGAGCCGCCTGAACCAGGAGCGGGATCAGATCAAAAAGGAGGCCCAATCCCTGGCCGCCCAGGAGGAAGAGTTGGCGCAGAAGGCCGGAGAACTGGGGCTGGCCGTGATTCTCTTCCAACTGGGCATCATGAGTTCCGCGGCGGGGGCGCTCAGCCGCAAGAAAATCTTGTGGCTGATGAGTCTCGGTCTGGGCGTCTGGGGCCTGGTTTATCTGGCGAAAAATTTGGTCTTCTGAGGCCGTAGGGCGGGAAAGCGAAGCGCATCCCGCCTTTTGCCTTGGGGGTAATGGTCAAGACTTGACCAGACAACCTTTCCAGCAAGGCATAATATCATCAGACCAAAAAGGATTTTGGAAATCCCCCCCCCAAAACGGTCAATTTCGCTATTCAGATCATATCCGGATTTTTCGCTTATCTGAGGATAATTGTCTAACCTGGCAAGTGACTATCTCCTGTCATCTGAGCACCTAACGTCCGCGTAATAGGCACGAGTTTGCGAGCGTTCTAATTGACGCGATTTTTCATGGCATGCATTTAGCTAAATATTCTAGGTCGTCGATAACAGCCTCAAGCCCCAACGGGTTTGTTGGATGCTCATACATATGAGGGAATGAACGCTCTCTTTTACTTAACAAAATATCTTCTGGCAAGCGAGCCAACATCTCGTCGCGTAGCAATATTGCGTCAACTTTAAAGTTAAATTTATAAAGTTGCATTAACCGTTGAGTGGGCTCACGATCAATTTGATTGAACGTTTCCCAAATATTGTTTTTTTCTTCTTGGGTGGTAGCGCTTCGCATAGCTGACATTCTTTGATTTGACAAACTTTCGCTTGCCCTGCGCTCTTCAGCTAATTGAACTCGTAACTCTTTGACAATATGAAGAGCTCTTTCGACTATTTCTTCATTTGAAAGCAAAGATTGTTTTGTTGCCTTTGCAAATCTCTTTTCAGATGATTTTACAGCTTCAACAACATCAGGTTCAACTTCAAATAGCTGTAATAATTTAGACAAACTCATTATATGAAATGACTTACCCCCAGACTTAATCCGAAACTCATCTACAAGCTCAAAGCGGGGATATAGAGGCTGGTTTCCACTTCGGTGCCACCAATCGGCTTTCTCGTCACCCGACACAAAGATAATATGCTTCTTTTGCTCCTCACCTATCTTAAGAATCTCATGCCAGATGAGTAAATCACCTGCCTGATTTCCATCTTTAGTTTTATCTTTATAGCCAGGCGGAATACTTAGCTGGTTTCTGCGCTCTAAGTCTTCTAACATTCCATGTAAATTTATATCGTGATCTGATAACACACAACCACCTAACACCTCATGGTACATCTTGCTTACAGGATCATCCCACCCCCAAGACTGCACTACAGCAATCGTTCTCTTTATTTCAGATTGATGTTTTATTATAGCTTCACGTACGACATCTTCTTGCTCTACAAGAGCTTTATATTCCTCAATTTCGCTGAGCAAAGGATGTGAACCAATATACTGAAAGCTTTGTGTCATCTTTTTATATAGAGCTTCATGTATATCGGATAATTTTTTAGACCTGTTGTGTAGAAACTCCCTCGCAGATTGAGCTGGTACAAAAACCCTTTTTTGCTGCTTCAAGGACTCATAAACCTTCTTGATCGCATTCAAACTTTTAACGCCTGTGGTAAAAGGCAAAAGAAGGACATTGGCATCCAGAACGAACAGACAGTCATCTTTGATTGTATTAATGGGTTCTAACCGGAAGCCAAATGTATCAGCAGGGTTAGGGAATATTGCCCTTCTGTTAAATGGATTATCCATTTCTCAATTCCTCAATAATATAACATTAATTTAGACCTAAATTGAGCGATACCAATTGGAAAGTTCAAAAATCAAGACTTGCAAGTATCCAACAAGACCATTTTTAGGGGAAAGCTCTCGAAAAAGTCCCTTTGAGGTTAAAACGCAGTCAGAAAAGCGTAAAGATTATCAC
>JAHIKF010000031.1 GCA_018897875.1 Pseudomonadota bacterium
CACGCCTTCGCCGCCGCCGGAGTCCGGCCGCCTTCTTCGGTTACCCATCTGGGACCGGTCAGTTGAAGCCCAGACGCTGGACTCCCAAGGTGTGTAGTGCCAACCTTTTTTTAACATGGTTTAACTTACTGATAATCCAAAACTTTTTTTCATCAACTGTCGAATTTGAGTTAAAATGGAACATCCGTTCCACGTTCAGGATTTGCAGCTGGATGCTGCCCGTGAATTGGCGATCATCCGGCAACCGCTCCTTTTCGCCTGCCTTACGCGCCTGGAACGCTTCCTCTTCACCCGGTCCCAGGCGGTGACCACCATTTCCCGGGCCATGGCGGCCAGAATACGGGATAAAGGGGTGGCGGCCGAACGCGTTCACCTCCTGCCCAACTGGGCTGACCTTGAGGATATCAAGCCCGGAGAGCGCCGGAATCTTCTCAGGCGGGAGTTGGGGCTGAACGCTGAAATCATGGTCCTGTATGCCGGGAATATGGGGGAGAAGCAGGGGCTGGAAGTCATCCTGGACGCAGCGGCCATTACCCGTTATAATCAAGGTATCCGGTATGTTTTCGTGGGGGAAGGGGCTGCCAGGAAACGGCTGATGGACCTGGCCCAACGTCTGGGCCTGGAAACGGTGAGTTTTTTCCCTTTACAATCAAGAGACCGATTCCCTCTGCTGCTGAATGCGGCCGACATCCACCTGGTAGTCCAGAAGCAAAAGGCCTCAGACCTGGTCATGCCTTCCAAACTGGGCAACATTCTGGCTGCAGGGCGGCCATTTATTGCCACGGCCCGGCCGGAGACGGAATTGGGAAGGGTCACCACGGAGTCCCAGGCCGGCCTTTTGACACCCCCGGAAGATGCCGGCGCCCTGGCCCAGGCCATCGTCCACCTGGCTCAAGATGAAGATGCCCGGAAAAAAATGGGGCTTAAGGCCCGTCAATTTGCCGAAGCCTGGTTGGGACGTGATAAAATTATGGCGGAATGGGAACGTTTACTTTATGGTCTGGTTAACCAGGCTAGGTGAGATGAGGGTCGGGACCGGATAAAAACCGGTCGAGCCGCCGGGTCATGGCCCAGGTCTGGCTGTGGGTAAGAAACGGTTCAAGCAGGAGAGTTGCAGGTGATTGATAGTCGCCAGGGCATTTTCGATGAATACCGCTGGATCATCTCCCGGTTGCAGTGGCTCCTGGACGGGATCGTAGTGGTAGCGCTGCTGTTTCTCACCTGCTGGGCCTGTGGGGAATCTTTTCGCCTTATATTCCAGGCCCTGGGGCTGGTCACCTTCGTATTGACCATTATGGTCTTTCGAGCCGCCCAACTCTACCAGCCCTGGCGCGGCGCCAATTTAACCCGTTTGGTGCGCCGGGTTTTTTTGGGCTGGCTGGTGATCGTAGCCATCATCATGATGCTGGGTTATGTGACCAAGACCTCGATTCACTTTTCCCGGAAAGTCCTGCTCACCTGGGTGGTGATCGTCCCCGTGGCCCTGATAGTTATGCGCTTACAGGTCTTTTGGGGCTTGCGCTGGCTGCGGCAGCAAGGCCGCAACTCACGCACCGTGGTCATTGCCGGGGCCGGGGACCTGGGACGGCGATTGGCCAAAAACGTGGTGGAGACTCCCTGGCTGGGGATGCGCCTCCTGGGGTTTTTCGATGATAGGGTCACGGGCGAAATCCACCTGGATCACCAAGGCTATCCGGTGCTGGGCACCCTGGACGACATGATCGGGTTCGTGCAGCAACAACAGGTCGTCATGGTCTATCTGGCGTTGCCCTTGCGGGCCGAAGACCGCCTCAGAGTGGTGGTAGAATCCCTCCGGGACACCACCGCCTCGGTCTATTATGTGCCGGATATCTTTATTTTCTCGCTGTTTTCGGCCAGCCTGACCGATTTGCGCGGCATGCCGCTGGTTGCTTTGTGGGAAACCCCCTTCTTCGGGGTGAACGGCTGGCTCAAGCGGGCCGAAGACCTGGTGCTGGCCAGTCTGATCCTGATTCTGGTGTCGCCGCTGCTCGTCTTGATTAGCCTGGGGGTGAAGTTGACGTCTCCGGGCCCCATAATCTTTCGGCAACGCCGCTATGGCCTGGATGGCTCTGAGATCATAATCTATAAATTCCGCACCATGAAAGTCTGTGAAGATGGCCAGCATATTCCCCAGACGATCAGGGACGAC
>JAHIKF010000032.1 GCA_018897875.1 Pseudomonadota bacterium
ATGGCCACAAGTGTTTGGCAGCGAGCAGCTGACCGGGGCCCTGTTGGACCGGCTGACCCATCATGCCCACATCCTGACCATGAACGGGGAAAGCTTCCGATTCCGGGAGAGCATGGGTAAAAAAGGGGGGTGATCTGCGATGGCCCCCTTTTAGGTGGCCAACAGTCTGGTGCTGATAACGCCAGCCTTGGCCGGAAGAACCTTCTTGAGTTATAGGCAGGGCGAGCCCAGAGCCGCCCGCATCTGTGGGGTGCCGCCGGCCCTGGGCTCGCTTGCCCCGGCCTGCGACAGGCTTGTCATGTCGGGGTTGCAATAAACCGGGTGGGTCCATTTTGAATGGCCGTTACTGGTACCATATTGCTTTTCCATTCACAGAGAATGGCAGGAAATCCTCAGACTGAAAAGTATCGCTATGGTCTGAATATGGAAGGTTTTTGGCCGCTTGATAAGTTCCTAATCAGGGCAGAACTCGACAACTGAGAAATCTATTTTTGAAGCAGCAAATGGGGAGTTCGGTATAGGGCGAAAAACGCTCTCTGACTATCGCCAGAGAGCGTTTCCCTTATTTTGGCTTTTTCATTATTTGATACAGCAATCGCTCAAAAAAGCAGCATCTCGAACAGGTATCGCCCGATTAACCCATACGCATAAGCTTTCCTATCCTGACGCTGGCTCACTCCGACATTAGCAGCAGATAGAGAACCGGCGTTATATCTGCGGTAGCTTTGCCAGGGGCCGGGAAGGCCCAGACCTTGTTGGAGTAGCTGTATTTGTACGTAGATTCGGTTCCTGACGCCCCTCCCAGGAGGAAGATTTTATCCAGGTACTTGCCTGGGGAAGGCGTGTAGAGGCCGCTCCTGGCCAGGACATTGGGAGGCGACACATAGATGCCCAGATAATTCATGATGGAAGGCATCCAATAGCCCCAGGCGAGGTTATACCACTCCCCATCGGCATACTTATCAACGTAGGATGAGTATGGCTTGGTGCCGCGCAGGCAGTAGACCTGGCCCCCGTAATTGATCCCCGCGGCCCCGCCCCGGGGCCTGACCAGGTGACGCTGCGGGGTCCAGGCGTTCGTGGCGGGATCGTACTCCTGTACCAGTGTCTGCTGAGACGTCGTGCTTGAACTGGAAAATCCGCCCATGACCCAGATCTTCCCCGAACCGGTGGGGGCGACCGCGGCATAGGCGGTGGCGGTGGGCAACACCCTTATACCACTCCAGGCGTTAGTCGCCGGGTCAAAAACGTAGGTGTCCGTTACCGCGGCATAGGTAGTAGCACCGCTTTTTATCAACCCGCCGAAGACATAGAGCTTGCCGTTAAGGCTGGTCACGGCGCATTGCATCAGGGCCTTGGGCAGCGGAGGTCCGGCCTCCCAGGTCAGGCTGGCGGTATCGAAGATCTGGAGGTTGTCCACCGGGATAGCATTAGTAGAGGCATCTTCCGTGGCGCCTCCCACCACATAAATCTTGGCGCCGATACTGGCCGCCCCGGAGTTGCTCACCGGCGTCGGCATCATCCAATCCGAGTCGATCACCGCGTGGTTCGTATCCAGGGCATACTTCTCCACGTGGGGCACAATTCCCCAATACGAGCGGCCTCCCATGACCCAGACATCATTGCCGATCTGGGCGCTGGCCGCCAGGGCCCGGCCCAGGATGAGACTGCCCACCAACTTATCACGGGTGATATTGCTGAAACAGGCCCCCCGGGAGGTCAGTCCCCCGGCCTTAGTCACCAGCAACCGGCCGGTGCCCTTGGGCAACCCCGCCGGCACGGTGGCTTTGATCTGCTCATCGGACCAACTTACGATGTTGGCGGCCGGAAAGGTCGCCCCCAGAAAACTGAGGGTACCGCCGGCGCCGAAGTTCACCCCGGTGATCACCAGGGTGTCGTTGGTATCGGCCCGGCCCGGAACGATGAAAGGGTCACCCAGGGCGGGGGTCACTTCGAAGATGGAGAACACGGCCGGAGCGTTCACGATGGCCGGATTAAGGGAATTGGCCAGATTCAGCCGGCCTTCGGTGACGCAGATGGTGCGAAAATCTTGGGCCACACCGTCTTCAGCCCCGTTCATCACCAGGGCCTTGATCTGTTTCCAATTTTTGTCAGGGTACTTGTTCCACAAGAGAGCACAGGCGCCGGCCACGTGGGCCGCGGCATAGGACGTCCCGGTACTGGTGCTGTACTTATTTGAAGGCACGGTGCTCGAGTCTGTGGTGCTGTATATATCTTTGCCCGGGGCAAAGAGGTCCACGGTGGCCAGGCCGTAACAGCTGTTGGTTTCCTTCTGGTCGAATTGGTCCGAGGCGCCGACGGTGATGATGTTATCCAGGGTGATGCTGTCCACCGTGGGAAAATCCTTGGGGTCGTGATTGAAACTGGAGGGATAATTGGGGAAAATGTCATTATCCTCGTTGTTGTTGCCGGCCGCGGCCACCACCAGCACCCCGGAGTTTTGGGCGATGCGGAGGGCGTCATGCAGGGGGCTGGAATATGTGGAAGCAGAGGACTGCGACCAGCCCAGGGTCAGGACCATGGGGGGCGTGGGAGTCTCATTCGCCCGCTGCGACAGGGCATAATTGATGCAGGTGATGGCCATGTCCACATTCCCGGAGGTGCCGGTCATGGCCTTGAGGGCCATGATCCGGGTTTGCCAGTTGACACCGGCGATGCATCTGGCGTTGTTGCCGACCGCCCCGATGATCCCCGCCATGGCGGTGCCGTGGCCGTGGGTGTCCATGGGATCGCCGGTGCTGGGTGTTACGGTTACGTTGATGCCGAAGTAGTCATCCACAAAATGATTATCGTCGTCATCAATGCCGTTTCGAAAAAATACCTTGCCAACATCGGGGACAAAGTAAATATTCTCCACCTCTTCGCCGCGGTTGACCCATAAGTTGGATTTTAAAGGATCTCCTGGAAAATAAAGCGGAGGAACTGTATCTGTATACCTACGAAACGGAGAAGGTAAATCTAAAGTATCATAAAAATCCTGATGGAGGTAATCCACGCCCGTGTCGATCACCGCCACGATGGTTTTGTTGCTGCCAGGGGGGACAATATTGCCGGGGTAAACGATATCCCAGGCCTCGAGGGCCTTGATGTCCGCCGAGGTGCTGGTGTTGTTCAAGCCCCATTGGTCAGGGAACAGGGGATCGTCAGGCGCGGCCTGCGGTATGATCACGGCATTGGGCTCGGCATACTCCACCGTGCCGCTGCGGTAGAGAGCTTCGATGGCCTTGGCTACCGACGCCTGAGACGGCAGTTTCACCCTGAGGACCCCGATACTGGGATGGACCCGCAGGACCTGGCCCTGGACCCGTTTCAGGGCGGCCTGGGCCTTGGTGGGCAGGGCCGCGACAAATTCGGCCGCCGCGGCGCCATGCAGGCTGCGCAAATGCTCCCGGCTGGGCTTGCCGCGGAAAGTGGCCGGGGAGTCCTTAAACTTAACCAGCACTTCACCGGGTACATACGCCTGGTCCAGGCTTTTGGGGGGTTTGAAGGTAACATGGCCCGGGGATTCAGCCTGGGCCTGGTGTGAGGCCCCGGACAGGACCAGGAGAAGGACCGCACATCCCAAAAAAACCAACCATTTTCTCATTCTGTTTAACTTCATGATCCCACCCTAATCTCCTTTGAGTGATTTGATGAATCTATTGACCCGAATATCAGCACCGCAGTCCAAAACCGGTTTTACGCCCTCGAGGCCCGGGGAAAATCCCCCAAAGTTTCTGTTCTCGAAGCTGATTTATTTCAACGATGGCATGTTAGCATAAATTTCCTTGAAAAAATTAATTTTGTGAATGTTGGGCACAAAAAAATGATGATGCCGCGATAGCGATTATCTTGCCACTATCAGAAAATTGTTAATAATGCCAATTAGTTGAATATATGATCTCATTATCTGGCACGGGCATTTGTGGGGAGGATGATTTCAGATGCCGGTAATAGGAGAACGCCAGTTTAACGGCGGGAATGGCAGGGGGTCATCAGGTTGAAAAGAGTCGATATGGTCTGGTGATAGAAGGTTTTTGGCTCGGTGATAAGTGTCGGATCATAGATGCACCTCCTCTGTCCCAATCTGGCTGATCTATCATTTTATCGAAGTGCGAGAGCGAGTTTCTTAGCATACTCAGATTTGATTTCGCATGTGGTTTCGGCCTATCCCTTGGCTCACCTTTATTGGGAAGAGCTTGCCTGGGGTTATTGCGATCAAAAGCAGCGAGGTATCCAAGTTATGAGGGTATTAAGTATGCTTAAATGCTTGGCCAAATTACTTTTCAGCAAAATTTGTGCTATCATGCCTCCTACGAGATAATTTGGCTGCAAAAAGAGGAAGCTTTCCGGGGGTAAACCCGGAAGGAGAGGCCCCAAAACCGTTTTTGAAATGCGCTGGCCCGCGTTGCTGCATAATGTCGATTAAAGATCGGGTGAGAACCCCGGGGCACACCGGTTTTCAGGAGAGCGAAAAATGGATACCGCCAAATCCAATCGGTTAGTTTATCTGTGGCTAAGCCTGGTGCTGCTGTGCTTATGTTTGCTGGGTTGCGGGTCTCAGGAAGGTCCCAAGGAGGCTGCCAAGGAAAAGGCGCCACCTGCGGCCGCGCTGCCAGCCCCGCCCCCTGTAGGAGCCACCACCCCTAAGACGGCCGATGAGTATATCAGCCAGGGCAAAAAATTTTTTACCGCCGCACAATACGATCAGGCCATCACCGCCTTTAGCGAGGCGCTCAATCTTAATCCCCAATCGATCCAGGCCTATAATAACCGGGGGATTGCTTATTGTAATAAGAATGATTTTGACCAGGCCATCAGTGATTTCAGCCGCACCATCGAAATCGACCCCAAATTTGGCAAAGCCTACAATAACCGCGCCGTGGCTTACATGATTAAAGGGGAAAAAGATAAGGCCCGTCTGGATGTCGAAAAGGCCAAAAGCCTTGGAATCCCGGTGAACCAGATGCTGATTGACAGCCTTAACCCGGACGAAGTCAAGGCCGAAGAAAAAGCCAAAGTCGAGGCCGCACCAAGCAATGCACCGGCCCCAGGAAAGCCTGCAGCCAAAGGCAAGGACAAAGCCAAAGCTAAAGAATAATTAAGGGTGATGTGGAAATGAGGAGTTTTCACCGTCGTGATAAGTTTTCAGTCATATCAGATCGCGACAAGGTACCCTATATTTAGCCGCAGGCGCCCCATCTACCAGTTTAACAAGCTGGTAGCTTCCATTTCCCCTGCCTTGAAATGGAAGGAACGGTTTCCCATATAGGTAAGAAACCCCGGGTTTGAGTGGGACCGGCGCATATCTCCTATGTGCAAAGTCAAGTTGGCAAAGTGCCCCGGTTGTTCTGTTAGAATCCTAACCAGTCTCCTATTCGTGGTTCCCCGCCCAGGTGGGACCGCTCCATATCTTGCCAGATTCTTTCCTTATCGCCTAACCAGCAAATAACCAGCAAAAAAGGCAGCTATGCTCTTCAGAGCAAAACATCTTACCTGAATTATTCTAGGTCTTAACCGAGTTAATCGACACCTTTCATCTCACGGCCGTATTTGATCAGATGGGGCCTGGTTTTAATGTTTAACTTATTTTTGATGCTGAATAGGTGGTTTCTGAAAGTTCCAATGGAAATGAACAAACGGTCGCAAATCTCTTCGTCGGTCAGGTATTCGGCAATCAGTGACAATACTATGGTTTCCTGCTTGGTCAACCTCTCCTCAGTCTCCTGTTGCGAATACATATCGCTCATCTGGTCCGTAAGTCGGGGAGAGATATATGCTTTGCCGCTCCGGATGGTTTCGATGGCCGACATGAGGTCCTGGAAGGCGTCCTCCTTGAGCAGATACCCGTTAACACCGACCCAAAAGGCCCCCTTCAGGCAACCCTTGGATTTGTGCATGCTCAGAATCAAGATCTTAACTTCCGGATAGAGTTTCTTGATTTCCCTGGCCGCCTCCAGGCCGGAAAGGTTGGGCATGGTCAGGTCCAGGATAATCAGATCCGGGCGGGTATGTTTCAAGAACTCCATGAGTTCGAGGCCATCATCCACTCCCCCCACCACTGCCAACCCTTTGGTATCTCCAATGGCCTTCCGCATGGCCTCGCGAAATAAGACGTGATCATCTGCCAGCAAGATGCGATAAGGCTCCATCGCTTTCTCCTCTGCCCGCGGGAACAGTAAAGGTTATCTTGGTGCCTGAGCCCAATTCACTTTTTAGGTCAAGCGAGCCGCCGATTAATTGGACGCGTTCTTTGATGGTGGCCAGTCCAAATCTTCTGGCTTTGGGGCGATCGGCCAAGACCTCATCAACCTCGAAGCCTTTGCCGTCGTCCTGGATCAGTACAGCGATGCATTGCTCTGACCCTTTAATCATCGCTTTGACTTGCCGGGCCTGGGCATGCCGCCCGATATTGGTCAGAGCTTCCTGGAAAATCCGGTAAATATGGCGCTGCACCCTCGGCGCCAGCAGATCGTTGACTTCATCGATGTCAGCCGCAACTGCGATATTGGAGCTTTTCCCGAATTCTTCCAGCAAAAACCGGACCGCCGCGGAAATCCCGAGGCTTTCCAGGACCGTAGGACTCAAATCTTTTGCCAGGCGTCGGATGTTCTCGATTGCCTCGTCGATATTTTCCAGGACTTCGCTGCTTTCCTTCCGGGTGGCAGGGTCGGTTAACTTCTCATGTATGGCGCTCACCTGGAATTTCAGCAACATCATGGCCTGGCCCAGTTCGTCATGCAGCTCCTTGGAGATCCGGCTGCGCTCAATTTCCTGGATATTGAGGAGTTGCGCCGCCAGCTCCCGCAACCGCTGCTCCGATTCCAGGAGTTTGATCTCATTCTGCTTGCGAACCGTGATATCCCGGATGATGGAAAGAATGGTGGGCCGACCGGAGAGCTGAAAGTGGTGGGAATGGACTTCCACCGGTATTTTTTTGCCATTTTTGGCCTGGATAACGGTCTCAAAAAGGAGTGGAGCGTTGTCGGCACTCTTTTGCCCCAAAGCGTAATGCTCATCCAGATCTGCGGGAGTGAGGCGCAATATTTCTTCTTTGCAATAACCCAGATTTTTGTAGGCCACGGCGTTGGCTTCAATAAATGTTCCCCGCCCTTCCCCTTCGGGTGACACCACGAAGATAGCATCGTTAACATTGTCGAACAACTCCCGGTAACGTCCCTCACTTTCTGTCATTCTGGTGAAATAATGAAACGCCAAGATTCCCATGATAACAGAAAATATCATAAATATGGTACGTTTATAAACTTCGCGAGGTGGAATATCAAAAAGCAGCAAATCCAGAAAAGTCTTCGGCTCGATCTTCGGCTCGTAAAAAAAATAGTAATCGAAGATACTATTGACCAACACCACTGCTAAACCCAGGGCCATGGCGATAACGATAACCTTGTATTGACGTTTGAGCATATTGGCCTACTGCTTTAACCGAGATTATGCGGAAGTCTTTACCACCGCGGTCAAAAATTGGTTTGTGCGGCCTTTGGGTCAGGAGAAAAACCCCCAAAGTTTCTGTTCTTGAAGCCGAATCGTACTTGATCACAGGGTTAAAAATTAGGCTTGTGAGATCCAGGCGATATCTGGTTGGAGCCCCTTGAAGTAACAGGTCATCGCCTCCACTAGGACCGGAAAGGTCTGACGGCCCCGCACGC
>JAHIKF010000375.1 GCA_018897875.1 Pseudomonadota bacterium
CGTCCTACGCACTATTAGCTTATGGCACGGCGGGCGAGGACGCCCGCCCTACCAATTTTTTCATGTTTTACGGGTGGGCCGAAGGCCCATGAGCAACTGCTCGGGAACACGAATATTGTCACATGGGAGGCAGCATGAGCCCGCTGGCGCGACTGGCGAGGATGGTTGAGGAATCCATACGCCTCAAAGACCGTTTTTTTACCATGCACGGCGAACAGGTTCTGGCCGCGGCCGAGATGCTGGCCCGGGTCTTTAATGCCGGGGGCAAGGTGCTGATTTTCGGGAACGGCGGGTCCGCCGCGGACGCCCAGCACCTGGCCGCGGAGTTCGTCAACCGGTTCCAGGTGGAGCGGCCGCCCCTGGCCGCCCTGGCCCTGACCACCGACACCTCGATCCTCACCGCGGTGGCCAATGACTACGATTTCAGGCAGGTTTTCGCCAAGCAGGTGCGCGCCTTAGGGCGGCCCGGGGACCTGGCCTGGGGCATCAGCACCAGCGGCAACTCTGGCAATGTGGTGGCCGGGCTCGACACGGCCCGGGAGCTGGGTCTCAAGACCCTGGCCTTGAGCGGCGGCGACGGCGGGCCCGTGGCGGCCGCATCCGAGGTGGCCCTCATCGTGCCCTCCCGGAACACCCCCCGGGTCCAGGAAGTCCATATCACTATCGGGCACGCGCTCTGCGACCTGGTGGACTTTCTGCTCTTTCCGGAGAAATTCAAAAGCGGGTGTTAGGTTTCAGGTTCCAGGTTTCAGGAGGTTTATCCCAGAACCTAACCCCAGAACTGGGAAATATGTAGCGGGCATGGCCCTGTTTCTGGTTTTTTCCTAAAACCTAAAACCCATAATTTCGGGGGCCGGATGAAAAAGCTCGAACCTCTTTCACTGGACGGCATCAAAACGTATAGTTTGTCTGAGCGGCATTCCAAGGTCAGCTTCCAGGATTTTGGCAGCCCCTGGCGGCCAGGGGGCAGCTTCCGGGAATTTATGGATCGCCTGCCCCGGATCCTGGCGGGCGCGGCCTTGCGGGAAGTGGCCGCGGCCTGGGTGCAAGCCCGGAAGCAGGGACGGCCGGTGCTCCTGGGGATGGGGGCCCACCCCATTAAGGTGGGTTTGAGCCCCGTGCTCATCGACCTGCTTAAGCGGGGACTGATCACCGGCGTGGCCATGAACGGCGCCGGCATCATTCACGACGCCGAGGTGGCCATGGTGGGCCGCACCTCCGAGGATGTGGATGAGGTCCTGGGCTGCGGCTGCTTCGGCATGGCCCGGGAAACCGCCGAATTTTTAAACCGCGCCATCGCCTGGGGCGCGCAACAAGGTTTGGGCCTGGGCCAGGCGGTGGGCCGGCGGCTCCTGGAGAGCGATTTTCCCCATAAGGACCTGAGCCTGGTGGCCGCGGCCGCGGCCCTGGAAGTTCCCCTGACGGTGCACGTGGCGGTGGGTACCGACATCATCCACCTCCACCCGTCGGTTGCTCCGGAAGCCCTGGGCGCAACGAGCCATTTAGATTTTCGCCTCTTCGCGGCCCTGGTCAGCGAGCTCGACCACGGGGTCTTTATCAACCTGGGGTCCGCGGTGATCATCCCGGAAGTCTTCCTCAAGGCCCTCACCCTGGCCCGCAACCTGGGCCATAAGGCGTCGCCCCTGACCACGGTGAACCTGGATTTTGTGCAGCACTACCGGCCGCTCACCAATGTGGTGCGGCGTCCCACCGCCGGGGCGGGGCAAGGCTATGCCTTGACCGGCCACCACGAACTGCTGTTCCCCCTGCTCGCGGCCCTGGTGGTGGAAGAGATGGAGGAGGCCTGATGCCCACGGAAATTGTTATCGTGATTAACGATATGCGGCTCAACGGCTACCTGGGCGATTCCCCCACGGCGCAGGCGCTGGCGGACGCCCTGCCCATCGAAGGCCGCGCCCGGCTCTGGGGCGAGGAGATCTATTTTCCCGTGGACCAGGTGGTGGCGGACCTGGATGATACTGCGGCAGTGGTGGTGAACGTCGGCGACCTGGGCTACTGGCCCACCGGCCGGGCCTTGTGCATCTTCTTCGGCCTGACGCCGGGGAGCGTCCCCGGCGAGATTCGCCCCGCCAGCGCCGTGAACCTGGTGGGGCGAGTCACGGACGACCCGTGCTGCCTCAAGCTGGTGCCCGAGGGCGCCCCGGTGCGGATCGAAAAAAAATAAGTTAAAATAAATTAACCGGGCAAAAACTCTGTTCCGAAAAGTCTTCGGTGGCACAGGCTTTCCAGCCTGTGCGGACCGCTTGGCGGGCACGGAGGCCCGCCCCACCCACCTTTTCATGTTTTACGGGTGGGCCGAAAGCCCATGAGCAACTGCCCAGAAATCGCCTCGACTCCCTGTTCAGTCCAGGCACCGGGCCGGGAGACCCGAGCTTTCCCGGCCCGACTACATATTTCACCAAGGAGAACGCAGGTCAATGCCCATTTTTGAATTTCGCTGCCGTAACTGTAACCAGGAGTTCGAGAAATTAGTCTTCGGGGCCGACCCGGAGGTGGAGTGCCCCCACTGCGGCCAAGGCAAGGTGGAAAAGTTGATGAGCGTCTGTACCGCCAAGGTGGGGGGCAAGTTAACCTCTACCTCCAGCGGCGCCAGTAGTTCCTGCACCGGCTGCGCCGCAACTTCCTGCAGCACCTGCGGGTAAGAACGACTTTGCCCAGGGATCTCAAAATCGGCACCCGGGGTAGCGCCCTGGCCCTGGCCCAGGCCCGCTGGGTGGCGGCGCAGATTGCCCGGCGCTACCCCACCTGCCGGGTGGAACTGGTCATCATCAAGACCACCGGGGATAAGATTCAAGACGTTCCCCTGGCCCAGATCGGCGGCAAGGGCCTGTTTATCAAGGAGATCGAAGAGGCGCTCCTTACGGGCCAGGTGGACCTGGCGGTGCACAGCCTCAAGGATATGCCGGCGGAGGTGCCGGAGCCCCTGATATTGGGGGCGGTGCCGCCCCGGGAAGATTGCCGCGATGCCTTCATCTCTTCCCGCTACGCCAATCTTGCCGAGATTCCCGCCGGCGGCCGGGTCGGTACCGGCAGTCTAAGACGCCGGGTCCAGCTGCTGCACCGTTACCCCGACCTGGAAGTGGTGCCCTTGAGAGGCAATGTGGACACCCGCCTCAAAAAGATGGAGACCTTGGGCCTGGATGGACTCATCCTGGCGGCGGCGGGGCTCAACCGGCTGGGGTTGGCCCATATTTACCGGGGCTGCGTGCCTGAATCCGACATGCTGCCGGCCGTGGGCCAGGGAGCCCTGGGCCTGGAGGTGCGCCGTGCTGATCATGACCTCCGGAAACTCTTGGCGTTTCTGGATGATCCGCCCACCCGTGGCGCGGTGACGGCCGAGCGGGCTTTCCTGGCCCGGCTGGAGGGTGGCTGCGTGGTGCCGGTGGCGGCCCTGGGCCGGGTGCAGGGAGACTCTCTCGTTCTTTCGGCCCTGATCAGCGACCTGGAAGGCCGGCGCGTTCTGAGGGATCAAAGATCCGCCCCCATAGCTGAGGCGGCCGGGTTGGGAACCCAAATGGCCGAAACCTTGCTGGCTGCCGGCGGCCGGGAAATCCTGGCCGAACTGTATGGCCGGCCCGTAAAACTTTAAAATTCCCCTTGACATTCTTGCAATTAGGATATAGATTTATTTATCAATTTTGTCATTTAATGGAATCGGGGGAGTCCAGCAATGCAGGCGAGAAGGGGGATAGCCTGGCTGGTAACAGCTGTCTGGCTGTTATGGCTTATCTGCGCTCCGGCGCCGGGTTTGGCCGCGGGCGACTACGCCTTCAGATCGCTCCCCATTCTCCCCATTCAGGCCCAGAGTTCCCTGGAAAGCCAGATGCAGGGCGAGAAACCCCTGCCTCCAGCCGGGTCTAATTTCTTGGGTCTCAAACCCGGGCCGTCGCTGCAACTCCATAGTGAGGGTGGTGACGCCAGAGTCAAGCTGCCTCTCAATACCGAGCTCAATATCTCCATTCGGTATAACCGGGAACCAGGCCCCGCCGACCCCCAACCGCTCAGCAAATCACCGCTCTATATGAAATACGCCGTGGACTACCGCCTGGTGCCCAACCTGCGGGTGGGGCTCAACAGCTATCTGTATCGCCCTTCCGAAGAGGGCTTCGCGTTTCAACGCCCCATGGGTAATCAGCTCTTGGGCGTAGGTCCGGAACTCAAATACGACCTGGGACAGTGGAGTTTCCTCTTAAAGAGCCAGTTGGAGACCGGTAATCGGGACCAGGGCAAAGACCTGCAAAACTGGTTCCGGGTCTGGTATGCCTTCTAGTGGATCCTGCCGCAATCAGCTGCCCGCATAAAACGGACTTTCCCAGTTTACAATGAAGTTACTTAAGGCCCATACTAATAAATTCCGCCTGCCTATCCGCGTGCACCGGTGCGTTTTTCTGCGCCCCTGATCCCCGCCCGATTCCTGGAACGCCGGCAACGGTTCCTGGCCCTGGTGGAGTTGCCGGACGGCCGCCGCGTCTGGGTCCATGTGCCCATTTCCGGCGCCCTGACCGGCTGCGCCGCCACCTGGAGCATTTGAGGCAGTTGGTGGGGCAGGGGCACCAGGCCTGGAACGTCTTCGTGGTCCAGCGCCACGACGCCCAGGTGTTGCGCCCCGCCGCCGCCATCGATCCGGCCTATGCTCGGGAACTGGCCTATGCGGTGGCGCACGGCGTCAATATCCTGGTGCTGCAGGAAAAAATCGCTCCACCGGAAATTACCCTTGCGTCCAGGCTCCCCTTTGATTTAACATAAGTTGCTTGCAACAAATTTCACACAGACTGCACGAGACCTTGACCTATGCCTGCGGCGCTCAATAATAATATCCGTATCTTTACGGGCAATTCCACCCGGGAACTGGCTCACAAAATCTGCGACCACCTCTCCCTGCCCCTGGGGGAGGCTATAGTCAGCACCTTCAGTGACGGAGAGATCCGGGTGGAAATCGTCGACAACGTTCGGGGCCGGGACGTTTTCCTGATCCAGTCCACCTGTCCTCCCACCAACCACAACCTGATGGAACTCCTGCTCATGATCGACGCGGTGAAGCGGGCCTCGGCCCGGCGGATCACCGCGGTCATCCCCTATTTCGGCTATGCC
>JAHIKF010000376.1 GCA_018897875.1 Pseudomonadota bacterium
GCTTCGGTTGCTCCGGGGCCGCGGGAGGAGGCGTTGCCGGTGGGGCCGGAGGCGTAATTTTCTCGGCCTTGGCCGGCGGGGCCGGAGGCGTAATTTTCTCGGCCTTGGCCGGCGGGGCCGCCGGTTTGGCGGGGGCTTTCTTGTCTTCCCCGCAGCCGCAGACCAGCACCAAACCAAACATTGTCACGATGAGCAAGATCCCAAATCGTTTCATTAACGGCACCTCCTGATGGGATTGAGTGTTGCCAAGCCTCGAGAATGAATTTAGTCATCAACTTCACAAAACATAATGCTTCGTTCTGCAATGTCAACGAAACAGGGGCGGTGGGCCTTTTTATACCAACGATCATTTCCTCACGGACACAATGAGAGATGAAAAATGGCTGGTGTTGGTGGGGCGGCCGTCCCTGGCCGCCTTTGGCTGACGGGCACGGAGGACCGCCCCACCGAGCTATTTTCATATAAAGAATGCATTTCATTGTCTACCTTGAACCGCTAATCTATGGGCTGATGTCTGGGGTTAATCATGGAAGGAGGAAGGTGCAAGTATCTCAAGAGCGCCGCGGCCCCATAAGTCTTTTCGGTTCACTCGTTAATTTTTTTTTCTACCCGCTTGACTTCATATAACTGAAGGCTATAATCTATACTAAATAGATATAGATTAAGAAGGTAAGTTATGTCCTGTGGAGGAAGGTCATGAAATTCTTGGATCATTGCCCAGCCGATGCCACGGCTGACCTGGTCTATCGTGCCTGCCCCATGCACCTCCTGGAGCCGATGGAGTTAATGAAGGACCTGAAGCAGGGTCAGGTGCTGGAAATTTTAACCGATTACGACGGCGCCCTGGAAGACATCCAGGCCTGGTGCGCCAAACACGGGCAAGAATTTATGGGCATCTGTGAAGATGCCTGCGACGATTGCTATAAGCTTTACATTAAGAAGCTCGCCTGAGGACAGGGCCATGAAACGAGGCTATATGGATCACGCCGCGGCTACGCCGGTTCGCCCTGAAGTTTTGGAAGCCATGCTGCCTTTCTTCGTCGAACGTTTCGGCAATCCATCTGCGGTGTACGACCTTGGATCTGCAATCAAAGCGGTCATGGAAGAGCAGCGGGGGAAGGTGGCCCGGCTCATTGGCGCTCGACCCGAGGAGATTATCTTCACCTCCTCCGGCGCCGAAGCCAATAACCTGGCCATCAAGGGCATGGCCCTGGCTAATTTTCTCAAGCGAGGCAAACACCTGATTGTTTCGGGCATCGACCATCACTCGGTGCTGAATTCGGCGAGGTTCCTGGAGAAGTTTTTCGACTTTGAAGTAACCTTCCTGCCCGTAGACCGATACGGTCGGGTTGATCCGGAACGTCTCCAAAAGGCTCTTACCCCGGCCACGGTCATGGTTTCCATCGGTCACGGCAGTAATGAGATCGGCACGGTTCAGGATATCCCGGAGTTGGTAGCGGTGTGCCGGGCGGCCGGAGTCCCCTTTCACACTGATGCCGTGGCTACCGTGGGCCAGGTGCCGGTGGATGTCAAAGAGTTGGGTGTGGACCTGTTAACTATTTCAGGGCCGGGCCTGGGAGCCCCCAAAGGGATCGGGGCGTTGTATTTTCGCAATAAACTGCGCTTGGTGCCCCAGCTCAACGGCGGCATTCAAGAAAACGGCCGGCGTGGCGGCACCGAGAACATCCCTGGCATTGTGGGCTTAGGAAGGGCGGCGGAGTTAGCCTTGCAGGAGTTGGATGAGAAAGCCGTCTACCTGGCGAAGCTGAGGGACCTTTTGATCGCCGGAGTCCGGAAGAATATTCCCGAGGTCCTTTTTACCGGCCATCCGGAAAAGAGATTACCCGGGCATGCGAGTTTCTGCTTTGAAGGCATTGAAGGTGAGGCCTTGATTTTCCTGTTGAGCAGCCAAGGGATCTATGCCAACACCGGTTCCGCTTGCGCCTCCAAGGCGCTCAAGACCTCGCCGGTCCTGGGGGCCATCGGCGTCAAGCCGGAAGTGGCCCAGGGCTCCCTGGTCTTTACCCTGAGTCGCTCTAACCGGGAAGAAGAGGTGCATCATGTCCTTTCGCACCTGCCCCTGGCAGTTGAAAGACTCCGTTCCTTCTCGCCGGTCTGGCGGAAGAAAATGGCCGAAGTCGCGGGAGCCTGAACATGAAACTCTCCGCCAAAAGCCGCTATGGCACCCGGCTCATGTTGGATATGGCCCAGCATTATAAAGATGGCCCCATTCACTTGGCCACCGTGGCCAAGCGGCAGGGCATCTCGGTGAAGTATCTGGAACAGATCATCATTCCTCTGAAGAAGGCTAGTTATATTCGGAGCGTG
This sequence comes from Pseudomonadota bacterium, assembly GCA_018897875.1. Lineage (GTDB taxonomy): Bacteria > Desulfobacterota > Desulfobaccia > Desulfobaccales > 0-14-0-80-60-11 > 0-14-0-80-60-11. The sequence continues at coordinate 2,329 of JAHIKF010000376.1, forward strand.
CGGGGCCCCAAAGGCGGACATACCCTGGCGAAGCCGCCCACAGAGATCACCATCGGGGAAATCGTGGCCTGGCTGGAAGACAGCGCCAGCCTGGCTGCATGTTCCGGCAACCCCATGGCATGCGAGCGCTCCCGGGTCTGCGCCACGCGCTCCATCTGGCAGGAAGCGGCCCAGCCATGTTTAATAAGTTGCAGTCCATTACCTTAAGCTGATCTATTGAGTCGGAATAAGGTTAAAGCACCAGGAGCATGACCATGTATAGCGACATCGTGATGGACCATTTTACGCATCCCCGCAATACCGGGGTTATCGAAGATGCCGACGGTATCGGTGAGGTGGGTAATCCCGTGTGCGGCGATATGATGACTTTCTATATCAAAGTCAAAGACAACCGCCTGGAGGACGTGAAGTTCCAGACCTTTGGCTGTGTGGCCGCCATCGCGGTGTCCAGCATGGTGAGCCAGATGGCCAAAGGCAAGGACCTGGAGGAAGCGAAGAAGATCACCAATAAACAGGTGGCCGAGACCCTGGGGGGCCTCCCCCCCAATAAGCTGCACTGCTCCAATTTAGGGGCGGAGGCCTTGACGCTGGCCATCAAGAGTTATCAGGAAAAATCGGGGACAACTTCTAAAGCCGGCGCCGCCTGAGTTCAAAGAGAACAGGGGCCTGGGGGAACAATACTATCAGGGGAAAACGGGGAACACCCTGGTGGACTCCCGGTCGGTAATCCAAACCCTGCCTTGGGTGGCCCAAAACCACAAAGTTTGGGGCCATGCGGCATAAGGCAGCCCCCGAAACTATGAACATTTTCTCGGTTAACCCCATGACGTTACTGCGCCTTCTTCTCAGATATGCCTGTCTGGCCCCCGGAGTTTTGGCTCTCGGGCTGGCCTTGATGATTGCTGGTTGTAGCCGCGACAGTGATAAAGTCGAGGTGGACTTCTCTAAGACCATGCCGGTGGCCCGTCCGGGGGATCAGGGGTCAGGGAATCCTCCGCTCCGGGTGGCCGTGGCCGCCATGATCTCCCCCAAGGAGACCCTGGAGGTTTACCGGCAACTGCTTACCTACCTCGGGCATAAGCTGGGCAAAGATCTGGAACTGGTACAACGGAAGACCTATGGCGAAGTCAACGAACTGCTGGGGAAAGGCCGCATCGATTTGGGCTTTATCTGTTCCGGACCCTATGTGACGGGGAAAGACA
>JAHIKF010000377.1 GCA_018897875.1 Pseudomonadota bacterium
ACGTGCTCCCGCACCACCTGGGCCACGTGGGGGTAGCCCAACTCTTCCAGGATGCCGGCCCCCAACTCGGCGTGGTTCGTAAGAGTCCCCAGGCATGGGGTCTTGCCCAGGTCGTGGAGGAGGGCGCCGGCCGTAACCAATGGCAGAGACAGGTCAAAACCGGCCTCCGTCAGGGCCTCGCCCAAAAAGCGGGCCACCTCCATGACCCGGAAGCTGTGCTCCCGGATATTGGGGAGCATGCCGTGGGCCTCCATTAACTCCAGACATTGATTATGAGAAGGGAGGGCAATAAAGTCTGGTTTCTCCATGATGTCATGTTAGGGCGTCCATTCTGGTTCCCAAGTTTGACTTGGGAACCAGAATGGAAATCCTTTTCGCCTTGTCCCCTTTCCGCCCGTGTTTAAAATGGTTCAGTTTTTAGTAACTAAAACCACGGCGTAGGCGGCCATGCCTTCGCCCCGGCCGGCGAACCCCATGTGCTCGGTGGTGGTGGCCTTGACATTGATGTCGGCCGGGGTCAGGCCCAGAATCGGGGCCAGCTTCGCCTGCATCGCCGGGATGTGGGGGGCCAGGCGAGGCTCTTGGGCCACGAGGGTGGCGTCCACATTCACTGGTTGAAAACCCTGGTCCCGCACGATTAGCATGATCCGTTCCAGCAGGATGAGGCTGGAGATGTCTTTGTAGGCCGGGTCCCGGTCCGGGAAATGGGTCCCCAGGTCGCCGGCCCCCACCGCCCCCAGGAGGGCGTCGCCGATGGCGTGGCTCAGGACGTCGGCATCGGAATGGCCCAACAGCCCCTGGGCATGGGGAATTTCCACCCCTCCCAGGATCAGGGGGCGCCCCGCCACCAGCCGGTGGGCGTCATACCCCAGGCCGACGCGCATGCTTTTTCCTCCGCCGCATTGAAAAGATGGCCTCGGCCAGCAGCAGGTCTTCCGGGGTGGTGATCTTGACGTTAAAGGGCGAACCGGGAATGACCGCCACCGGCTGCTGCAGTTCTTCCAGCAAGGAGGCCTCATCGGTGCCGTAGAAATTGCGGCTGTAGGCCTCGGTGAAGGCGCGCCACAACAGGGGCGCCTGGAAGGCCTGGGGGGTCTGAATCTGCCAGATGTCCTGGCGCTCCAGGGTCTGATGCGCCCTGCCTTCGGGGGTCACTCTTTTCAGGGTGTCCTGGGACGGCAGCCCCAGGACCGCGCCCCCGTGCCGCCGGGCGGCGTCGATGACCAGGCGGATCTGCTCCGGGGTCACGAAGGGCCGGACCCCGTCGTGCACCAGGACGATTTCCAGCTCATCCTCGTGTTGCAAGGCCTTGAGGGCGTGATAGACGCTGTCCTGCCGTTCTTTGCCCCCGGGCACCAGGCGCAGCACTTTCTTGAGGTGGAAGGGGGCGATGACCGTGTCCTGGCATAAGTCCAGGTCTTCGGGATGGACCACCACCGTGACCTCCCGGATTTCGGGCATGGCCTCAAAGATCTTTAAGGTGTGGGCCAGGATGGGTTTCCCGGCCAGTTGCAGGTAGGGTTTGGGGATATGGTGCCCCATGCGTTTTCCTACCCCGGCGGCGGCAATAATGGCGGCAATCATGAGGAACGCGCCTCTTGTGGTCCCTGGCAGGAGACGTGACCGGCCCGCCCGGGCAGACGTTGGGAGTTGACCTGCGCCTTCGGCAATATGTCCGGGTTCCGGAGAAGTTCCCGGGCCCAGTCCTCCAACCGGAAAAACTCCACCCGCCGCCCCCGGCAGCGGCTTAGCAGCCGGGCGAAGTCGCCCAGGAAGGGGCCGCCCTCCATCTCGGCGTGAATGGTGAGAACCTGGGGCAGCCCCGACTCCAGGCGGGAGAGGACCAGGTTGGTAAAATCCTGGGGGCGGCAGCCATGAAAACCCAAAAGCTCATCCAGGGTGGGCAGGGTGGTGGGGATTTCCAATACCTTCGTCACCGTGTCCCCGAAGGCGGGGAGGTACGGGGCGGCGCCCCGGGTATCACTGCCGTAAAGAAAATTCCGGGCACCCAGCAGGGTCCGGCTGCTCAAACTGCACTGCCACCCGGGAGCGGCGAAGGAGTAGGCGGGTTTTCCCATCAGCGCCGTATAGGTTGCTTGGGCCCGGTCAATCTCCCGGGCCACTTTTTCCGGGGACAGGTTGTAAAGGTGATCGTGCCAGCGCACGTGGTCGTACCCGTGCAGTCCCACCTCGTGGCCGGCCGCGGCCAATTGCGGCGCCAGGTGCGGGGCGGCGGCGCCGATCTTGGGGCCCGGCAGCAGGGTGCCGTAGCACATGGTCTTGAAGCTGTAAAGGGCCGGAGCCCGGGTGCGCCACATCTTTTCCAAAAAACCTCGCTGCCGGAAGATCCGGAAAATGGCCCGGCCCGAATGGTCCGGGCCCAGGGCCAGGAAGAAGCTGGCCTTGACCGCGTGGTCTGCCAGGACCTTTATGAGGGCTGGCACCCCCTTACGAAATCCCTCCAGGGTGTCCACGTCGACTTTGATGGCTAAGCGCGGGGCCACATAATCTCCGAAGTAGCTGTCAGTATCCGCTGTAGGGGCGGATCTGGGTGTCCGCCCTGGGCGCACACATGGGTGCGCCCCTACAAACCCTTACATCTGCCCCGTCTTGGCCTCCTCCAGGAAGGAGTCCAGGGTGATTGCCAGCGACGTGGTGAGGTCGGTAACCGGCTCCCAGCCCAGGAGCGCCCGGGCCTTGGCGATGGAAGGCTTGCGGCTGGTAATGTCCTGGTAGCCTTTGCCGTAATACTCCTCGTGGGGGGTATCGACGATCTCGGAGAAGACCCCGTCGTTCTTATGGTCCGGGTGCGCCTTGAAGAGATCTCGTAAGAGATGCGCCAACTCCTTGACCGAAGCTTCGTTTTCCGGGTTGCCGATGTTGAAGATCTGGCCGTCGGCGACGCCCCCGGGGTTTTCAATAATGCGCATCAGGCAGTCGATGCCGTCCTCGACGTAGGTGAAGCAGCGCTTCTGGTAGCCGCCGTCCACCAGCTTTATCGGCTCCCGCTGGAGGAGGTTGAGGATGAACTGGGTCACCACCCGGGAACTCCCTTCCTTAGCGGCGTACAGGTCGTCCAGCTTGGGCCCGATCCAGTTGAAGGGGCGGATCATGGAGAACTGCAGTTGGCCGCCCTGGCCGTAAGCCCAAATGACCCGGTCCAGGAGCTGCTTGGAGCAGCTGTAAATCCAGCGCTGCTTGTGGATGGGCCCCAGCACCAGGGTGGAGTCGTCCTCGGAAAACTCTGCATCGGGGCTCATGCCGTAGACTTCGGAGGTGGAGGGAAAGATGATGCGGGTGCCGTACTTGACGCACTGGCGCACCACGCGCAGGTTTTCCTCAAAATCCAGTTCGAACACCCGCAGGGGCTCCTTGACGTAGGTCATGGGGGTGGCGATGGCCACCAGGGGCAGGACCAGGTCGCACTTCCTGATGTGGTATTCGATCCACTCCTTGTTGATGGCGATGTCGCCTTCCAGGAAATGGCACCGGGGATGGTCCAGGGACTCCTCCAGCTTGTTGGAGTAGAGGTCCATGCCAAAAACCTCCCAGTCCCGGGTGGTGAGGATGCGCCGGGTGAGGGCGTTGCCGATGAAGCCGTTGACACCGAGAATCAGGATTTTCATGTGTGATGTCACTCAATCATAAGGGAATTATGAACATGGTGGGCCGTGCCCACCCTACATTTTCTTTTGTAGGGGCGGACCCAGGTGTCCGCCCGGATGAGGGCAAACCCGCAGGTGCGCCCCTACGAAAATTTTTCGCCCACCAGATATTCCCAGGTGGCCAGTACCGGCCCCAAAAATTCCGGCTCGCCCTCCCATTGGGCCTGGGTGATGAGGAAGTGCCCACTGCCCGTGGCCACCATGAGCCCTTCCCCAGGGATGGCGCCGGTGATCTGGCCGGGCACGTCCGAAGCTGCGGCCGGGGAGGCCATAGCCCGGCCGTTCCAGATGAAGAGCTTCCTTCCCGACAGGGTGGTAAAGGCGCCGGGGTAGGGATGGGTCACGGCCCGCATCAGGTTATAGATGGCCGTGGCGGGCTGGCGCCAGTCGATCTTACCGTCTTCGGGCCGGCGTCCGCCGAAGTAGGAGGCCTGGGCGTGGTCCTGGAGCAGCCGGGGGGCCTGGCCGCTTCTCAAGAGCGGGTAGGTCTCACGAAAAAGGGTCCCCGCCGCCGCGGTCATCCGGGCCAAGAGCGTGGCGGCGGTGTCTTCCGGGGTGATGGGAATGCGGTGCTGGGCCACGATGTCGCCCCGGTCGGCTTTTTCTTCCATGTAATGCAGGGTTATGCCGGTTTCGGCCTCACCAAAGACCAGGACCCAGTTCACCGGACAGCGGCCCCGGTAGCGGGGGAGGAGGCTGCCGTGGAGATTCAAGGCCCCCAGGCGGGGGAGGTCCAGGACGGGCTGCTTCAGCATGTGGCGATAATAGCACGAAAACAGCCAATCCGGTTGCAAAGCCTGCATGGCGGCTACGAAAGCCGGGTCATTGGGGTTGGCCGGCTGATACACCGGCAGGTAATTCTCAAAGGCCAACTGCCGCACCGAGGCGAACCAGATATCTTCTTTGGGGTCGTCGGCATGGGTGACCACCGCAATGATCTCGTCGCCCAACTCCCGGCTGAGCTCGATGAGCGCCTCCAGGCAGGCGTAGCCGATATTGTGGTAACCCATGAAGATGATGCGCATATGACTTCCCAGGACTTCTGCTTATAAATCAGGCGCTTGCTTGAGCGGCGGCCAGGGACGGCCACCCCACCGCCTTACTTTTTTGGTGGGGCGGGCCTCCGTGCCCGCCAAGCGCCGCTTTCAGGCCGAGTTGCGCTCAAAAGGCTATTTACCGTGAAAGTCCACCCGTAGGGGCGGTTCGCGAACCGCCCCTACAAAGAATTTCATGATTGGGGGTGGCCCCAAACGGCCATGGTGCTTTTGCCTGCGCCGGCACAGGCTGGAAAGCCTGTGCTACCAATTGACTGCGAGGTGGTATGAGACCCCGTTTGTCGTTTTCCATTATACCGGATTTTGCCGAAGGGAAAAGGAAAGAGTTGCTTTATGACTCAGGCCCTAAAGTCTGGCGGATGACGAAGCGGGGGCGGCCGCGCACCTCCCGGTAGATGCGGCCGACGTATTCGCCGATGAGGGCCAGGCCCAGGGTGTTGAGGCCCACAAAGACGAAGAGGATGGCGAACAGGGTGAACACCCCTTCCACTTCCGGCCCCACGAAGATCCGCCGGATAATCAACATGAACCCGAAAAAGAGTCCCAGAAAGGCGATGGTCACCCCCATGACCCCCACCAGGTGAATGGGCAGGTTGGAAAACCCGGTCATCAGGTCGAAGTTGAGGCGCAGGAGCTTGATCAGGCTGTACTTGGACTTGCCGCGCTCGCGCTCGGCGTGGCCGACGGGAATCTCGGCCACCCGGTGGGCGAACAGGTTGGCCAGGGCGGGGATGAAACTGGAGGATTCCTGGCACTGGTTGATGCTGTCCACCACCGAGCGGCGATAGGCCCGGAGCATGCAGCCGTAGTCCCGGAGTCTGACCCCGGTGACCCGGGACATGACGTAGTTCACCAGTTGGGAGGGGAGCCGCCGGAAGATGGAGTCCTGGCGGTTCTCCCGCCAGCCCCCCACGGTATCGTAGCCCTCATCCAGCTTGGCCACCAGGCGGGGAATCTCCTCGGGGGGGTTTTGCAGGTCCGCGTCCAGGGTGACCATCACCTGCCCCCGGGCCGCCTGAAACCCGGCGAAGATGGCCTGGTGCTGCCCGAAATTGCGGTGGAATTGCAGGGCCCGAATGTACTGCGGATATTGCCCGTTCAGGTCGGTCAGAAGCTGCCAGGAGCGATCGGTGGAGCCGTCGTCCACGAAGATGATCTCAAAGGGGCGGCCCATGGCGGTGAGGGTGCGGATCAACCTCTCCCCCAACTCCCGGAGATTGTCTTCCTCGTTGAACACGGGAATGACCACGGAAATCTCCGGGGCCGGCGTCGGCTCGCTTAAGGGGAGAACCTGGTTGGGCATGGCAGCTTACCTTTTGTACCGAATTGGCGCCTGGGAAAAAATTCCTCGGGGATGCGGCCAGGGACGGCCGCCCCACCGCTTTAAGGAAAGTAGTAAGGCGGACCTCGGTGCCCGCAGCAATTCCAAGATAATGGTGCGCAGTGCGCACCCTACGAAAGACTGATTTTCAGGCGCTCTTATAAAAAAATAAAAAAAATCCACCGGCGCGTATGGACCGGTGGCCCCAAAGGAGGCGCGAAGCAGGCCGTAAGCCGAGTTCTGTCCCGGGTTGCCCCGGTGATGATCATTCCTCTAGGACCCCGGTTACCCGGGGCCTCCAGCGACCTACCCGGGAGCTTCGGGCGGGCCACCCTCAAACGCTCCCCTATTTGGTCTTGCTCCAGGTGGGGTTTTCCAAGCCGGCAATGTCGCCACTGCCGCTGGTGAGCTCTTACCTCACCTTTTCACCCTTACCGTGGACGTACCACGGCGGTCTGGTCTCTGAGGCACTTTCCCTAGGGTTGCCCCCGCTGGGGATTACCCAGCACCCTGCCCTGTGGAGCTCGGACTTTCCTCCGGCGGCCTCAAGGGCGGCCGGCGATCATCTGGCCTGCTTCGCGATCCTGTGGAGTAAAAACTTCGGGGTGCGGCGAACCATCACCCCTGATTACTATTTTACCTTGCCGCGGCGTTTTGGTCAATGGCCCGGTTAGCCGCTTCGTCGGCCAGATGGTTTTCCTCCCGGGGCACGTGGGCGATGGTCCAGGCCTCAAATTTTTTCAGGGCGTTGAACGCTTCCCGCCACAAGGGGATGAGGTGGGGGCTTTTGACCCGGTAACGGCCGGTAAGCTGCTTCACCATGAGTTCGGAATCGGCAAAGATCCGGAGTTTCTGCACCTCTATCTTCCGGGCCTCGGCGAGGCCCAGGAGCAGGGCCTGATATTCCGCCACATTGTTGGTGGTTTCTCCCAGGTAGCGCCCGGTGTTGACCTGGAGACGCCCCTGGGGGTCATGCAAGACTATCCCGGCGCCGGCGGGCCCGGGATTGCCCCGGGAGGCCCCGTCGCAGTGGAGGCGCCAGAAGCCCTCCCCCCGCACCCGATAGAGGTCGGCGGCGTCTCGGAACAACTCCTGCAAGGCCTCAGGGGTCAGGTCGAAACGTTCCCGGACCCCGAAGAGGTCCAGTCCCTGGGCCAGCGCCGCAACAGCTCCGCCATCTGCCCGGTGCACGAGGGCGTCTGCCTGGGCTGCCATATGAACATTCTCCCCCAACAGTTCATCGACCTGCAGAAAGGGCTGGAGATCCTCCAGTGCCCTCACTGTCAGCGTATTC
>JAHIKF010000378.1 GCA_018897875.1 Pseudomonadota bacterium
AGCCATAGCAGTGTTTGTGGTAACCTCCCACCCATTGGGTTTAGGTTGAGCAAAGCCAGTAGCAACCATTTGCTCCGTCATATCAATATGTTACCACATAGTCGCATAACGTGCAAGATATAAATCGATCATGTTAGGTTAAATCTAAATGCTAATATTAACTGATTTGTCTTCCCTGATGCAATTGTTTCCCGGCCACCGAACCCGAGAGAAGATTTCTTTAAGAAATTAGGTGAATATTGTTCGCGACCCTGATATGATCGGGGCGGAGAGTTGCCTGTTGACAGGCGGGTGTTCAGAAGTGCTGCAATAACGAAATCCCGGCAACAAAGGAGGGGGGAGATGATGCATTGGGCTCGTATAGGGGGAGCACTGCTGGCCCTGGTTCTTTTGCTGGCGCCATTGGCGGCCAGCGGCGCCGCAACGCCGGTGCTGAACCTGAAACAACTCACTGTCATGGCCTTGGATTACAGCCACGAGGTCAAAGCTACCAAGAGCGAAGTGATTTTGGCGCAAGAGCAGAAAAATGAGGCCCGCGGCTACCGCTGGCCGCAATTCGATGCCCTGGCCACCGGTGGGGTGGTCCCCAATGCCCGGCGGGGCGAGGTGCGCCAGGTCGGCGAAAACAAAACCCTCTTCTATCCCGACCCCAAGAACAAGCTCCACGGCATTAACGTCTTTGGCAACCTGACGTTCTCTCTGGTCCAGCCGCTCTACACCTTCGGCAAAATCGCCTACCGGGAATCAGCCGCGGCCAAGAACATCGAGATCAAAAAGGCCGGGGTGGACCTCAAGAAGGGCGAGGTTATGCTCCAGGTGGCCCAGGCGTACTACGGCCTGATCCTGTCAACTCAGGGCAAGGAGGCGGTGGCCGACGCCCGCACCTACCTGCGGGATGCCCGGGAACGGGTCGTCCGCCTCCTCCGGGTCAACTCGCCCAACGTCAAGGAGAGCGACCAGTACCGCCTGGCCATGTATGAAGGCGGGGTGGAAAAATTTGCGGCCCAGGCGGAAGAAGGCTCCAAGGTAGCCTATCTGGCCCTGAAAGCCCTGGTGGGCTATGGCCCCAGCCAGGATTTCCGGGTGCCCCAGGAACTGCCGACACCCGCGGCCCCGGGCGGCCTGGACCATTACATCCGGCTGGCCCTGGAGCTGCGGCCCGAATTCACCCAGCTCAAGAGCGGCCTGGTGGCCCGGCAATTGTTGGTGGACGCGGCCAAGGCCGATCGCTATCCGTCGTTCTTCCTGGCGGTGGTGGGCCAGGTGGCCGGCGCCCCGGGCCGGGATTATAACCCCGATCCGTATACCGCTGATTACTTTAATGACTTTGGCGTCTTGCCCATGGTGGGGGCCAAGTGGCACTTTGATTTCGGCATCTTGAAAGCCAAGATCGGCCAGGCCCGGGCCGAACTCGAGCAATTGCGGTACACCGAAAAGCATGCCCTCATGGGCATCCCGGTGGAGGTCGCCAAGGATTACGGCAAGGTCCAGGAAAATTACAAGGGTTCCCTGGGCATGGAGAAGGCCTATGTCAATGCCCGCCGTTGGCTGGTGACCGCGTTCAGCAACTTCGACATGGGACTGGGGAAAATGGACGACATCTTCCAGGCCTTCGAGCGCTTCGGCGCCTTCCGGGGCGATTACCTCATGGCTCTCTATGACTACAACCTGGCGGTGGCCCAGTTAGACAAGTCCTCCGGCGCTTTCCGCCGGAATCTGCCGCCGGAGGGCAAACCCGAGAAAGACATCACGCCGGGCCGGGCCGTCCAGCCCGTAAGCGCTCCGGCCCCCGGTAAGGCTAAATAGGCTTCCAGACCTTTCCGCCCCGAAACCATCAGGGCAGGCCCCCGGGCCTGCCCTTTTTTATCAAGATTCGCTGCGGGTGGTTCCCATCCCAAACGCCCTAATACGAAGTTGCAGTCAAAAGACATTTATAGCGTTTGCCATAAATTCCTTCCTGTTGCCGGTTCTTAAATCCCCCTAAATCCCCCTTTTCCAAAGGGGGACTTTAACAGCTATTCCTTATAGTTC
>JAHIKF010000379.1 GCA_018897875.1 Pseudomonadota bacterium
GAAATCATCGATGTCCAGGAAAAGCAGCGATAGCGGAACCTTATAGCGGCGGCTCTTCTCTATCTCATAGTGGAGCGCTTCCTTAAAATACCCGTAATTATACAGGCCGGTCAACGCATCCCGGATGGCCATGCTCTTCACCTGGTCGAAGAGCACCAGATTCTTGATGCCGGCCTCCCCCTGGAGAATGAAGATCCGGAAGAGTTCGGTTTCCTCCGGGGAAAGAGGCTCGTGGCGCCCGGCCCCCGCCGCCAGGGTGACGTTACCCACCTGGAGTCGCTCCCACAGCATGGCGGGGAGCGGCGTCCCGGCGGGAGGGGCTGCGGAGTCAGGCGCCAATTGCCCCTGCAGCAAGTTCTGAAAGGTTTGATCCGTGGCCTCCGGGACGTCCGGCCGGCGCCGAAAGGCCGACAGGGGAAGCTCCGCTTCCGGGCCCTGGAGTTGCAGGCCCAACAGTTCCAGGGGGAGGCTGTCCCAGATGAGATTGACCAGCCCCCGGACGAGTTGGTCCCAGGTAAGGGGTCCGGCCAGGGTTTCGGCAATTTGCCTCACCTGGGTCAGCTCCCGGGCCCTTCGGCTGACCAGCTCTTCCTGGGCTTTCGAGATGTTTTCCACCAGTTCCCGGTTTTCCAGGGCTAAGTGTCGGCGTTCCAAGGCCCGGGACACCAGGGTCTTGAGGTCGGCCAGGCGCAGGTCGGCTTTCAGCAGGTAGTCGTAGGCCCCCAGGCGCAAGGCCTGAACCGCGCTCTCCAGGCCGGCATGGCCGGTGAACAAGATAACTTCCGTATCCGGGGTGTGGGCCTTGAAGAGGAAGAGGAGATCCAGGCCGGAGTAACCAGGGAGCATCAGGTCCAGAAGGGCCAGGGCGAATTCCTGTTCCTTCATGGCGGCCATGGCCTCATGGCCGTCCGCCGCCGGGGTCACCGCGTACCCCTGGCCGGCCAAAAACTCCTGGAGCGTTTCCCGTAACGAGTTGTCATCATCCGCCAGGAGGATTTTTTCTCCAGCCATCAGTGCCAGCCCTCCGAAGAAATCACGGTATCCTGGTGAAAGTTTTCATCGTCCACCCGGGGGTAGTCCAGGTTATAGTGCAGTCCCCGGCTTTCCTTGCGCCTCAGGGCCATGCGGATGATGAGGTCGGCCACGGTGGCGATATTGCGCAACTCCAAAAGATCGCTGGTGATGATGAAGTTCCAGTAATACTCCTGGATTTCCTGCTGGATCAAGTCGATCCGGTGCTGGGCCCGGAGCAGCCGCCGGTCGGTGCGGACGATGCCCACGTAGTTCCACATGCAGCGGCGGATTTCGTCCCAGTTGTGGGACACCACCACGGCCTCTTCGCTGTCGGTGGCGCCGAAGGGGTTCCACTCCGGCATCGGCGCACTGGGCTTGGCCAGGAGATCGGGCAGCGTCTCTCTGGCCGCATGCGCCGCCTGGTGCGAAAAGACCAGGGCCTCCAACAGGGAGTTGCTGGCCAGGCGGTTGGCGCCGTGCAGCCCGGTCATGGACACCTCCCCCACGGCGTAGAGGTTGGAGATGTGGGTCCGGCCCCAAACGTCCGTCACCACCCCGCCGCACATGTAGTGGGCCGCGGGCACCACCGGGATGGGTTCTTGGGTGATATCGATGCCGTATTTTAGGCACTCCTGATAGATGTTGGGAAAACGGCTCCTGACGAAATCCGCTGGTTTATGGCTGATGTCCAGGTAGACGCAGTCGGCGCCGGTCTTTTTCATCTCCAGGTCGATGGCCCGGGCCACCGTGTCCCGGGGGGCCAGGTCTTTCAAGGGGTGGTACTTCTCCATGAAGGCCAGCCCGGCGCGGTCCATGAGGATGGCGCCCTCGCCCCGGAGCGCCTCGGAGATGAGAAAATTCTTGGCGGCCATGTGATAGAGGCAGGTGGGGTGGAATTGGACGAATTCCATGTTGCCGATCCAGGCCCCGGCCCGGTAGGCCATGGCGATGCCGTCACCCGTGGCGATGTCCGGGTTGCTGGTGTAGAGATAGACCTTGCCCACCCCCCCGGTGGCCAGGAGGGTGATGGCGGCCTGAAAGGTGTCCACTTCCCCGGTCAGGGTGTTCAGGACGTAGGCCCCCAGACAAGACTCTTCGGCGTTGGCCACCACCGCGCCCCGGCGCACCAGGCGCTGGCGGGTGACCAGATCCACCCCCATGTGGTGTTCAAAGACCTGGATATTGGGGTGGGCCAGGACCTGCTCCGCCAGGATGCGCTCCACTTCGGCCCCGGTCATGTCCTGGGCGTGAATCACCCGCCGGTGGGAATGGCCGCCTTCCCGGCCCAAATCGTAGCCGTTGTCCGTGCCGATATCGAAATGGGCCCCCAGGTCGATCAACTCCCGGATGCGCGCCGGACCCTGGCGGACCACCAACTCGACGATGTCCGGGTGGGACAGGCCTTCCCCCGTGGTCAGGGTGTCCTGAATGTGGTATTCAAACCGGTCATCCGGCCCCAGGACCGCAGCGATGCCGCCCTGGGCCTTGCTGGTGGAGGTTTCCGTCAGGCCCCGCTTGGTTATCAGATTGACCCGGGCAAACTCCGCCACCTTCAAGGCGTAACCCAATCCTGCCAGCCCTGAGCCGATTACCAGAATGTCTGAGGTGCGTTCCAAAAGGGTTCCTTTGGCGGAAGCTGGCAGCTCTTTTACAGCCATCAGCTTTCAGCGGTCAGCTTTCAGCTTTTTCTCCACTCGTTCCCAAGTTGTACTTGGGAACGAAAATGGTTGCCAAGCTGAGCTTGGCGAATAAAAGTGTTCCCAAGCCAAGCTTGGGAACGAGAAAAGTGAGCCTTGACTTCACTTCCCCGGTTGGTTGATCAGGTTAATTATAAGCTGAATCGGTTCATAAACCGAGAGCATTAAGTTTATGGAGGGTGCGCCCGGCGCACCGTAAATTCTGAACGGCGCGGCAAGGTGCGCGGTGCGCACCCTACAGGCTGATATATTTCTCGTTCCCAAGTTGTACTTGGGAACGAGAAAATTGCCCCCATGCCCCTGCGCCATCCGGCTTCCCAAACTTTTTATTTCGTCTGGTTTTTAAGCAAGTAATCGCTCAGTCTTTGCAGCAAGCGGCGGTGACGTTCCCGGGCGATAGTGCCGATACTTCCCATGATATTTTTTTTAGGCAGCACCGCCAGAAAACCCAGGCGAATGAGGGAGTCGGCCATTAAACCGCTCCCGGCAAAATCATCATCCTTGCCGATAATCGGCTCATCAAAACCGGATACCATCAGATGCATTTGGGTGCTCACCCCGCAGACCAGAAAATCCCCATAAAGGGGCATCCGACGTAAGACAACGGCGGGGCGGTGTTTTAGCTTACCATCCCGCTTGCAGCAAAGGGGTTAAGATGATATCGCCTTCGTTCACTGTTGAAATTCCGGGTTGAGCTTTGTTATTGAGGCCGGAGAATATTCCGGTTCCTGATCCCCATAAGCCCCGGCAAGTCCCTGGGCCGACAGAGCGGCCTGAGCTTCATGCTCCGCCGCCAGCTCTTCCGGAGGGGTAATGGTTATAAAAACCTTGGAGCCGGGTGATAGGGCCAGACGTTGGGATAACTTTAAATGGAGAGCATCAAGAACCTGGGCTTCGATAAATTGCATGGCCGCCTCACTTGCGATAGAAGCTGCGCGGTGCGCACCCTACAGGCTGAGTGGTCCGCCGTCGACTCGATTTGCACGGTTAGGCATCAATCCTGCTAAATTGCTGGCATCGGTGGGACAAAGTCTTTGTTCTCTTTTCTGAGCTGATGGGCTATCACGCGCTGTGCGAGGTATCCAAGCACGAACACGGAAACAAAAGAGTTGACGAAATAGGCCGCGACCTTACTTGCGCCTGCAACCTCAGATTCGGGGAGGCCGTGAAAGCCAAAACCTAACCCAACCCCAAGGCCAACGACAAAACCTATTGCATTTGCTGGAAGTATAAATATCACCGCAAAAAGAAGGAGCGCACCAACCATTTTCGCTCCCACCAAGAATCTGCTTGCGATATATTTATTCGGTAGCTCGTAGGAGTGTTGCAGTTGATTGAGTATAATCCCATTTGCGAAGCATGCCCATATAACGTACGCCAACCACATTGGAATGATTATCAGCAGAGCGGTATCTGCTTTGCCGTGCCTAAAGCCCTCTGCAAAAATCTTGTGTACCCCGCTCGCGATAAACCAAGGAATTTGCATAAGTAAAAACGCGCGCCAAAAGTATGACCATCCGAATAAGAACATGCGCAGAGAAAACACTTGCCTGAGAACATTCGAGGTGCGCGAAAACATTCCGTTCTCCTTGATACCTAACATTTTTTATTACACCTCGTTCCCAAGCTGGGCTTAGGAAAACTAATTACTAATGGCGTTTCCTGACTAACATATGGATTTCGTTAGCAAAGCAAAGCTTTGCAATCAATTGGGTTCCCAAGCGCAGCTTGGGAACCAGGATAAAAGTGCCCCGACCCTGGATAGGGTCCAATGCACCGCCAGGTTAGCCCATAGCGTTACCATTTGGCACCAAGTGAGCCCCGAGGTGCACCCATTACGGTCTCCATGTCTCGAAGTGCTTGATTCGATTGTTCACGAAGCTCCCGCATATACGCTACATCTGCAATCTGCTGCTGAGTTTGTGCCTGCATCCGTTGAAGAATAGCCGGAAAGTAGCCACTGCTCTGTCCATAGAAGAATTCGAACAAGTCTTTGAGAGTAACACCATCAGTGGATGAGCCACGCCGAATCACAATCTGCCCGTTTCGAACTTTGCCAATATCGACTGTAATGATGTGCGGGCGTCTCCTACTGGGCGATATTTGAACAACGCCAACTGCTTTGGGACCCACTGAAACCTCGTAATAAACAAACTCGACAGGAGGGGCTATTTTACCCTTTACAAGTTGCTGCAATTTCGCATCATCGTAACGGTTTGAGATTCCGATGATCAGATCAGGTTTCCCAGGATCAACTCCGTAAATGATAAACCCGTAAGATAACGATGAGGCGTTTGCGATAGCAGCAATGTCCTTGATGATCTCACCTTTCTTTTCGTCATCAGTGGGTAGAGAGAAATCCCTTTTCCAGTCAAAGATCGCCTGCTCAGGTGCGGACTTGACCAAGGAAATGATTTCATCAATTGTCAACATAGTTATCATTGTAAAACTCCGATAATGCCCCTCAAGGCTAACTTTGTGTTTAGCGGCGCGCCGGGTTTGTTTTCTCGTTCCCAAGTTGGACTTGGGAACGAGGAGATTATGCTGCGAGTAAAAGCTGAAAGCTTATCGCTAAACCCCCAGCAACCGCTCCAGATTCCTCCCTAAAATCATCTCCCGCCAGTCTTCCGGCAGGTTGGCTTCCTCCATCTCTTTCAGGTAGCGGCTGACGGGCAGCAGGGGGTAGTCGCTGCCGAAGATGATCTTCTCCGGGCCCACCATTTCCGCCGCCAGGCGGTAGATCTGGGGCCGGTAGAGGTAGGGGGAGGCGGCGGTATCGAAGTAGACCCGGCGCAGGACCTCGGGGCCTTCCTTTTTCATCAGGCCGTAGAAGGGCAGGCCACCGCCCCAGTGGGCCAGAATCCAGTCGACCTCGGGAAAGGCCTTGATGGCGTTATAAAGGGCCGGGAGCGACAACGCGGCCTTGCCCGGATACACCGGCCCCACCGGGTCGTTGGTGTGGAGCAAGAGCGGCACGCGGTAATGGGCGCAGAGTTCGGCGATGGGGGCGAGCCAGGCCATGAGGTCTTCTTTAAGGTCGGTTTCATACCAGGCCAACTCGCCCACGCCCTTAAACCCCGCGGCCAGGCAGCGCTCCACCTCCCGGGCGGCCCCGGGTTCCAGGATGTGCACCGCACAAAAGCCGATGAGGGTCCGGGGGTAGCGGCGCATGGCCTCTAAAATCACTTC
>JAHIKF010000380.1 GCA_018897875.1 Pseudomonadota bacterium
GATCCGTCCTTTAAACCCGTTTCTCCAGGATAAGTCACGGGCCGTAATTACGAGGGTAGCCTTACCTTCTTGCAGCCCCAAGGTTTGGGCATCGAGCGCCAAGGGAAAATCCACTTTTTTAATCGCATCATCTTTGGTGCTCCAGACCCCCCCTGGCGGTTCAAGGTTGTGAGACACCACCTCTATTTCCACTTCCCTTTGGATAACGGTCACCTTCACGTGTCTCAATCCACTATCGACATCTCCGGCTTCCAGCCAGAAGGCGGCATGGGATTCCAGGGCAGCCAAGTCTGGTTTCAAAGTAATCCAGGGGTCATGCCGATCCAGGTTGGCCAGGATCAGCCACCCCACGATGACAGCCAGGCCCACCCCGGCCAAAGCGCCAATTCTCCGGGGGATCATGGTCCAAATCTTGTTTTCTTGTGGAAAGGCAGTGGGCCCCGCCAGCGAGTCTATATCCCGCATCACCTGTTGCCGCCAGTCCGGAGGGAATTTAGGATCCTCTGGCCTACGGTGAGCCGCAATCAGCGTTTGTTCGATTCTATCAATCTGTTCCTTGGAGGACTTCATGCCGTTCCTTGGGGAAGAATTTTGGAAAGAATCTTCCGGAGCTTCTTCCGGGCCCGGTGAGATTGGACCTTTACCCTTGTGACGCTCCAATCCAGAAGTGCTGCCGCCTCGGCATGCGAATATTCGTTCAGGTGGGTCAGGGTCAACACTGTCCTGTCCCCCGCCGACAATTGCCCCAAAGCCCACTGCAGCAGATCCCTGGCCTCCACCCTCTCCGCGTCCCGCTCCGCAGATTGATCCGCTAAAAGATGGTCAACCCAGTTTCGGCAATCATCGGGGAGGGGACCAACCCGGCTCTCCTGTTTTTGATAATAACCCCGCCAGAAATCATGGCAACACCTTATGGCAATTTTGGCCAGCCAGTGCTTAAATGGACTTGCGCCTTTAAAACCTCCCAAAGATTGGTAGGCCTGGACAAAGGTGTCGTGGGCCACTTCCGGCGCGCAATCCCTGGGTACATGGTTCCTGACGATTCGAGACACATGGTCTTGGTATCTGTCCATCAAAATTTCAAAGGAGTTAATATGGCCCCTAAGAATATTATGGATAACCGAGGCATCGTCAGGAATATTGTCTGTGAAGTCCATCTCGACAGGGGAAAATACAAGATTGTGGCCCCACTTTAAAAAGACGGACCACAAGAGGACCGGGAACTCCCGCTTACCAGAAACAGTCTGATTTCGGGGCAACCCTAATTTTCTCCCTCCATCATGCATTAATTCAAGCAGATGTCAATCCCTCCCGAATAGCATATTTAGTGAGTCCAGCGATGCCTTTCGCATTTATTTTCGCCATAAGGTTTTGCCGATGGGATTCTATGGTCTTTGCGCTTACATGTAAACTGTTGGCAATTTGAGGCGTGGAATGCCCTTCAGCGACTAGCTGTAACACTTCCTTTTCCCTGATAGTTAAATTAGAGGAATATGGCGAATCGGAATAGGCCGGAGGCCGCACGTAGTCTTTAACTACCACATCCATTATTCCAGGGCTGAGGTAGGTTCTATTTGCAATCACCATGCGAATGGCTCGGGCCAATTCCTTGAAAGAACAATCCTTGACCAGGTAACCTGACGCACCGGCCCGGAGCATGTTAGACACAAATCGCCGGTCGTCGAGCATGGAGAGGGCGATCACCTTAATCCTGGGATTTTCGGCCAGGATTAAGGTCGTGGCCACAATGCCGTTCATATCAGGCATACACACATCCATCAATATGACATCCGGGCCTAGCTCCCTTGCCAGTCTCACTGCAGAGCGGCCATCCAAGGCCTCACCCACAACGTTAATGTCCTCTTCGCCTTCCAGCAAGCTCCGCACACCTTCTCTGGTGAGTTGGTGATCGTCAGCAAGGAGAATATTGATGCTCATCCTGTTCCCTCCCCTAAGGTCCTGACCCTGGATCAGTTCATTTTCCAGTCAAAATTGACGGGATGACAAATTGGGCACGGCTATCATGCAACTTCATCTTTATAGTCGCTGCCGCGGCGGAGAAGGTTACAGAAATTATCAATATATTTTGAGTCCACTTCAAAAAGCTTATACCAGATTCACTTCCAAATGTAACAAATCAAATATTTAACATATTGATATTTATATTTCTTTTAACCGAAAACTGAAAACCGAAAACGGTAGTAGGCCGGGCCTTCGCAGGGAATCAGCCTCTACGGGGAGAGTTTGGCGTGGAACCATTTGCCGAAAGGCTCACCGCGGGGGGGCTCACTCCCGCCGCCGCCCACCGATTTCGCCGGCACCTCTACCGGTTTTTTCATGACCAGGGGCGGCAACTGCCCTGGCGGGCCACCCCTGACCCCTATCACATCCTCGTATCTGAGATCATGCTGCAGCAGACCCGGGTGGAACGCGTGGCCCTCAAGTATGAGCCCTTTCTCAATGCCTTCCCCGACGTCTGGTCCCTGGCCCGGGCCCCCTTGCGGGACATTATGGCCGCCTGGCAGGGACTGGGGTACAACCGCCGCGCCCTGGCCTTGCAGCGCATCGCCCGGCAATTGGTGGCGGATTTTGACGGCCGCCTCCCCGCCTCGGTTGAAACCCTCCGCACCTTTCCCGGCATCGGCGAGGCCACCGCCGGGGCCCTGGCCGCCTTCGCCTTCAACCAGCCGGTGGTGTTCATCGAGACCAACATCCGCCGGGTCTTTATCCACTGCTTCTTTCCGGGCCAAAGCGGGGTCAGGGACCGGGAAATCCTGCCCCTGGTGGACCAGACCCTGGACCGGAAGCAGCCCCGCCCCTGGTACTATGCCCTCATGGATTACGGGTCCATGCTCAAGCGCGCCGCCCCCAATCCCAACCGCAGGAGCGCCCACCACCAGCGGCAGGCTCCCTTTGCCGATTCCGACCGCCAGATCCGGGGCCTGATCCTCAAGGCTCTCCTGGGGTCTCCGGCTCTCTCCCTTGAGGATCTGGTTAAGACCGTGGGGAAAAACCCGGAGCGGACCACCAGGCTCATTCACACCCTGATTAAAGAAGGTTTCCTGGAGCAGGAGGGCGCCCATCTCCGTATCGCCTCAAGCGCCCAGGCGCCGGGAACCGATTTCCGGGACCCGTGAGGCGGTTTCCCGGCATACCTCAGAACCCCGCCGCACCCCCCCGATATGGCCATAGTGTGGCGTTCCTCAATTAGTGCGGGATTAAAAACCAAGACACCGCCGCCACAGCCGCCGACTTTAGCGGTCGCGGTCCATATGATTGGGCGACTGGGCGGCTTCATCGGCCGGAAAAGCGACGGCCATCCCGGCAGCACCGTCTTCTGGCGCGGCCTGCAAGCCTTGCAGGCCCTTGCCGCCGCCTGGCGCCTCTGGCGCGGCGCCTAACCGTACCGCTTACTTTATTATGACCGAACAATTTCAACCTATTGGACTTCGGCATATGATAAAACTCGGTCATCAACTCCATCCCCCCTCTTCAACCCCTTACTTGTGGGTAAAGGTTAGTCCCCTGGTGGGAGGGGGTTGGGGGGAGGGGGATAGGGTTGAAGCATTGCCCGGCAATTTCACCCCCACCCCAGCCCTCCCCCATAAAAGGGGAGGGAGAAAAAACCTTCAACCTTTGGTAAGATAATCCTGGGACCTAACACTTAGGTTCCCTGGTCCATGCCCGTGAAAATCATCCTCTCTCAGGCGCTGCTGATTTTAAGCCTCATCATTGGGGTCATCCCGGCTGGGGCCCGGGAAACCTCGGTCAAGGCCAAGCAGTTCCCCACCGGCTACTTTTCCCAGTACCACAAGATTCCCATCCAGGAAAAAACCAAGGTCCTGGCCAAGATCGACGCCACCCTCAAAAAACTCACCCAGGGCGGCTTTGGCCTCATTGCCAAAGGCGCGGTCATCGAAAAACCTGACCCCGGGATCATGACCTACCCGCAGCTGACCATCCTGGATGAAAGCGGCCTGGTCATCATCGCCCGCCGGGTGCCCAACCTCTTCTACCAGTACCGCGGCAAGGCCGGGATCAACCCCAATATCTATATCATCATCAAGGGCGCCCGGGTGAATATCCCCGAAAGTTACATCCGGTATAGCTACGTGGTGGAAGGGGAGTTCGTGGCTTATGCCAACAAGTTTGTCAGCGCCGTTTTGGAAGGCCTGGAGCGGCCCGCCGCGCCCCAGGGCCGGCAACCGGCCCGGCCTGCCCCATGATACCCAGTTGCTGTCGAAAAGTAAGAATTGGTGGCACAGGTTTTTAACCTGTGCATTCGCAGGTTGAAGTCTGCGGCTACTGAAAAATTACCTGTTTGAGCGCAACTTTATATGAAAACAACCCGGTGGGGCGGGCCTCCGTGCAGTGGGGCGGGCGTCCCCGCCCGCCAACCGATATGGCGGCCAGGGACGGCCGCCCCACCGACACCAGCCATTTTTCATCCTTCGTTGTGTGCGTAAGGACATGTTCGTTGGTATGATCCCAAATCCGGCAGTGGACGTCCTCCAGGATAAAATGTATAATAATTAATTCGAGTTGAAGTAAGAATAAACCTGGAACCGATTTTTTCGATTACTATGCCCAACATCCGCAATTTCAGCATCATCGCCCATATCGACCACGGCAAGTCCACGTTGGCGGACCGCCTCATCCAGTGGACCGGCATGGTGGAGGACCGCCAGTTCCGCGACCAGATCCTGGACACCATGGACATCGAACGGGAGCGGGGCATCACCATCAAGAGCAATGCCATCAGCCTGCCCTACACCGCCGACGACGGCCGGGAATACGAGCTCAACCTCATCGACACCCCGGGCCACGTGGATTTCTCCTACGAGGTCTCCCGGGCCCTGGCCTCCTGCGAGGGGGTGCTGCTGTTGGTGGACGCCTCCCAGGGGGTGGAGGCCCAGACCGTGGCCAACCTCTATCTGGCCATGGAGCACGATCTCACTATCATACCGGTGATCAACAAGATCGACCTGCCCGCGGCGGACGTGGACGGGGTCAAGGAGCAGATCGAGCGCGAGCTGGGCCTGGATTCGGACCACGTTCTCCTGTGCTCCGCCAAGGAAGGCATCGGCATCGACGAGATCCTCGAGGCCATCGTCGCCCGGATCCCGGCGCCCACAGGCAGCCCCGAAGAACCCCTCTCGGGCCTCATCTTTGACGCCACCTACGACTCCTTCCGGGGCACC
>JAHIKF010000033.1 GCA_018897875.1 Pseudomonadota bacterium
CTTTTACTCAGAAAAAACAGGTAGATGATGACCATGAAACCTATCTTCCGTCAATCATCTTTTTATTACGTATAGTGGCAGGTAAGTTGGAATTAGTCCAGTCAGCGTTGGTAGGGTCTGTCTGAACTTTGGTGAATAATTGTTTTTTACAGAAACATGTGCTATCATGCTGCCAACGAGGAAATTTGGCTTCGAAAAGAGGAACCTTCTCAGAGTTGAACTTAGTATGAGAGGTCCCCAAAACCATTTTTAAACTGCGTTGGTCAGGGCTGGGCCATAATCTCAGTTGGTAATGGGCATGGCGCGCCGTGCCCCTGCAGAAAACCTGTTAAGCGCTATTATCCTCTTGATTCTTCGATAGGATAACCACACTTTTCATCCTGTCGTACTACCCTTGGTTTGAAAGTGCAGAGTCGCAACTTTGCGATCATTTCTCCTTGAGGGAAGCAATTTATCGTGATGCCGCGTCGTTTCCTGATGGTATGTGTCGCCGCCTGGCTGGTGCTGTTGGTCTGCTCCGGCGCCGGGCTGGGGGCCGAGAAGGAGAAAAAAGCGAAGCCGCCGCCGGTACCGGGGGTAACCCTGCCGGAAGACGTCGGCAAGAACTTTCAGATTGAAGCGAGCAAGTTGAAGGCGCAGTTGGCCAAAGAGGCCGCCAGCCTGTTCAAGCGGCAGCCCCTGGGCTTCGACGCCGACACCCTGGATCAGGTCAGCGCCTGGTTTATATCACTTCCGGCCCGGACACCGGCCCTGGTTAAGAGTTTCTCCCGGCATCTGCGGGTGCTGGGGGTGATCGGCACCCTTATCATCCTGGCCTTTCTGGGCATCATCTTCTACAGTCTGGTGGGCTGGAAGCGGGTGCTGACTTTTCTGGAAAAACGCGCCCAACCCTTACGGGAACACCTTTCCGACATCTGGTACCCGCTGGTGTTGTCCGGCCTGCGCATTCTGGCCGCAACTCTCATTCCCCTCATTATCTTCGGTCTCTACAGCCTCATACGGGAACTCATCGACTATGACGCGCCCTGGTTTGTCCTCACCGGGGAGCTCCTGAAACTGTGGGCCCTGGGGGCCTTGGTGATCAACGGCTTGCGGGAAGTGCTCCTGGCCGGGCACTTCCCCATCCCACCGGACAATGCCCGGTCGGTGTACCGGACGGCCCGGCTCATCATCCTTTACATCCTGTTCAGCCTGGCCCTGGTCATGGGCGCGAAGATTTTCAAGGTTCCCAAGGACATTCTGGCGTTCCTGAATTTTGCGGTGTCCCTCTCCATTGTGCTGGCGTCGTTAATCCTGCTCCTGCGCAAGCAGGCCATTTTAGGGATCCTTCCGGAGCTGCCTTACAAAACCTACCAGGTGTTTTACAACGGCCTGAGGCGTCTGTATTATCCTGCGCTCTTCCTCACCTTTCTCACCGGCCTTATGTGGTGCGCCGGCTATAAGAAGTTTACCGTGTTCCTGTGGCAAAAAACCTGGGCGGTGGCCGGGGCTTTCCTGCTCATCATGCTGGGGTTTCATAAGGCCAGAATGGTTCTCCACGGCTGGAGGGAGCGCAAGGAGCCCACAGATCACCTGGCCGCGGCAATGCACCGCGCCCTCTATTATCTCCTCATTTTTGCCACGCTGACCATCGGGATGATGATCATTCTGCGCCTGCTGGGGCTATACCAGCCTTTGCGCAGCGTGATTTCATTTCCTCTGGCGTTCATCGGCGACCGGCCCATTTCTTTCTGGACTCTCATCAAGGTGGGTCTGAACTTTATCGGCTTCGTCTTCGGGTCGCGTCTACTGCGCGCGTACCTGGATTACAAGATCTACCCGCTCTTGGGAGTGGATGAAGGTCTGGCGTATTCCATCAACACCCTTCTGACTTATCTGATCATCATAGTCGCCGGGCTCTTTTCCCTGGCCATCATCGGCATCGACATCCGCACGCTGATGGTCTTTGCCGGCGCGGTGGGCATCGGCATCGGGCTGGGCCTGCAAAAAACCGCCGCCAACCTGATCAGCGGTTTTATCCTGATTTTCGGGCGCAAGGTGCGCAAGGGAGATTGGATCAAGGTGGGAGACACCGTGGGCTCCGTGCGGCACATCAGCCTGAGCGCCACCACGGTGTGGACCCGGGACAACATCGAATACATCATCCCCAACACCGACCTCATCGCCGGCACCATCGTTAATTACACCCTCACCAGCTCGGAGATCCGGATTCATGTGCCGGTGGGGGTGTCGTATAGCGCTGATCCCCAAGATGTCGTTAAAATCCTGGTGGGCGTGGCTGAGAAAAACGAGCATATCCTGAAGAAGTACAAGCCCCGGGTGTGGTTCACCGAATTCGGCGACAGCTCCATCAATTTTGAGCTGCTGGTGTGGATCGACGTGCGCAAGTGGAGTGAAAAGGCCATGCGGAGCCAGCTTTATTACGAGATTTTTGCGGCCCTGGCTCAGGCCGGGATAGAAATCCCCTTCCCGCAGCGGGATATTCATTTCAGGTCGGGGTTGGTTGCAGCTATTTCTGCCCCGGAACCAGAAGAAAAGTAAGCCTTAATGCCGCACTTTATGGCCCAGCCCGCGTCAGTTATGTCATTGCTCAAGATGGGGCAAATGCTCTGACCCCTGGTTCCCACCGCCCGCAGCGGGATTCGACGTAAAAATATGTGTCTCTCCATATGATGTGGTCTGCAAGTATTTTCGTGAGAAGATTCGCTGGTGGCAAGTGAGCCTCCATTGGGAATGCGTCAAAAGTCAGGAGCGGATGTGTTCGCCATCTTCTGGGCCTGGCGTACCATAAGCGGGATATGCTGCCCCGGGGCTTATGGGTCGCCGCTCCAGGGAGAATCCGGTCACAGCGGGGTAGACAGAGAGGGTAGTAGGTCAACTATTTGTGAGAAGGATACCTCCATAAGAAAATTTTCGCTATCCTCCCATAAGTCGATTCGGCTCCAAAAAGGGGAACCTTCTCGGGGTGAATCTCGGCAGAAAAGTCACCAAAAACATTCTTGAACTTCGGTGGACAAGGTTGCCGCATAATCTTGGCTTAAGTTACTAATATTAAAGTTAATTATAGATTGTTGTTGAATTCCCTTAACAAATTCCGCTAATATGAAATACGCTTATTGCCTTAGCTCCGAAAAGGTAACGGTTTGAGCATTAAGACACGCAGTGATCATCCGGTTAAACATTTGGGGTTCCCAGAAGCGTCGATTAAAGCGGTAACAAAATTCCGCCAGATAA
>JAHIKF010000381.1 GCA_018897875.1 Pseudomonadota bacterium
AACCTCGTCAATCCGGTATTCCAGCCCCAGGCGGTGCAGGGAGAGGCGCAGACGGGCCGCTTTCCCGGCATAGAGGCCAGGGGTGTAAAAGGAGACAAAGAGGGGGCCCGGGGCCGGAGCAGGCATTTCCCCGAACTCGAAACCGCGCAAGGCGGATTCGGAGTTGACGTTGATCACCTGCACCCCCTTCTCCACCAGCCCCGGGGCATAGGTCCCGAAATCCGCCAGGTAGCCCCCGTAAACCTCATCCTTCATTACGTATTTGTAGCCGTCATGCCACCACTGCTGACGCTTGCAGTTCTGGTGCAGGTCGAACCCCAGCAGATAAATGGGATTGGCCCCCAGCGCTACGGCCAGTTTAAGGGCGGCCAGGCCGCTATTGCTGGGGGTGGTGAACCCTCCGGCGATGGTTTCTTGGCGCCCTGACCCCACCTCGGCAAGACCCTTGATTAAAACCACGTCCTCGCTGAATCTATAGCCGTGAGTGTCCAGCCACACCTTCCAGGCCGGGGATCGGAGGTATTTCCCGGTGACTTCCGGCCCAAACTCGCCGTCCCTGACCCACAGGTAGAAGCGGGAGTCCATCGAAAAAATGATGGTGGGGTCAATCACCTCGAAGGCCCGATTGACCCCGATGGTCAACTCCCCGGTAAGGTGGGATAGATCCAGGTTCTTGAGGCTGGGGCCCCCACCGATAATGAAACACCGGCGACCGGCCCAGGCCCCGTCCAGGAGGATGTCAGGGTGGCGGCGAGGTGGGGCGGGTACGGGGAGAGGGATAGACTCCTGACCCCGGCTCACCTGCTCCAGCTTCCAGGCATTGTTCTTGATCAGCTCAGGGGAGGGGTTCTCCAAAAGATCCCCGCCCCGGAGCATCCGCTTGAAAGGCAGGTGAATCGTGTATCCCGGCCGTACCCGATAAACCGTCTCCGCCACTTGCATCACTCCTCCTGGTTAAACGCTGAACGCGACGTCATTGATCTGGGATACCGGCAGTTCCCGGGCCGCGGACAGGACCGCGTTCACCGCGAACGGGATGGTCTGGTTGGCCACCACCGCGATGACCCGGATGTACCGTTTCCGTCCCTTCAGGTTCAGGCGCCCCACATAGGGCAGCACGTCGGTAGACGCCGTCACCTGGGCAAACACCGCCCCGGTGATGTCCGCGTACCCCGAACCCAGGACGCTGGATTCCTCTATGTGCACGTCCAGGGTCCCGTCACCGGGGATGATCCCGGCGTGCAAATTGATCATCGCCTCCTCATAACCACGGCAGTCAATCCCGATCCCGGTTACGGTCCCGGGGGTCTGGGCGACAGGCACGATAAGATCAAAAGTTTTCGCCTCCTGGCTAGCAGTTCCTTTCGGCATGGTCTTCTCCTATGGCAACGGGGGCCAGAACCCTCAGACCCTGGCCCCCGATCTCAGGGTTACAGGGTTACGAGGCGGCGGTCCTGGCCGTGTTGCACAGGCACATGCTCTCGGGATGGCGCAGGACGCTGTCAACTTCCGTGATGATCCGGACCCAGGTTTGATCCGTGGCGAACGCCGTCCCGGCCACATTGGAGCCCATGATTTCAAAGCCCATCCATTCGCCGATCAGCACCTCCAGCCAGTTGCCGAAGTAGATCTCGGTACAGTTGTTGGACCCGCCAGCCGCCAGGTTGACGGGAAGCTGGCTCGTTTCTGCGAAGGGGTAACCCAGGATCGACTGCAGCTGCGCATCGGTCAAGGGGAGGATGGGGTATTCCCCGCCGGGATCGCCGGAGTAGTAGGGGTTGCGCAGCTTCATCAGGGCATTGTGGATCGCCATGTGAAACACGTACCCCAGCTTGCCCCGGAGAGCGTTGTCAACCCCCAGTTCATACCGCATGTCGGGCCAGGGGTGGACGAAGTCCGGCACCGCCCCGGACCCGGTGCCCAGGGTGACGGTATTGATGCCCGGGGTGTTGGCGATCCCCAGGGGCTGGTTTTCCGAACCGGACCCCCGCAGCACCGCGAGGTCAACGGCCAGGCCCAAACACAGGGCCAGGTCCTGGCGCACCAGTTGTTCGGCGTCCGGATTGGCCCGCCGGATGAGCTCGTTGTTGATGTAGGTCAGCCCCATGAGTTTCTTGGGGGTCATCTTGGTCAGGCCGATGGCCAGATCGCTGTCGGTCGGGGCCTTCCCTTCACCCACCCAGTAAGCCGTGGCCCCGCCGGTCTGTTTCACGAACGTGACGGGAGCCCCCTTGAGGCCGGAGAGGACCCGGGCCCCCATTTTGACGCAGACCGCCTCGGCCCGGTACATTTCGATGAACTCGGGCATAGCCTGGGGGGGGACCAGGTAGCCGCCGGTGCTGTCGTCCCCGGAGCTCATAGCCCGCATCATCCGGAAAACATCGGCCTCGTGGGGCGCATCGGTCCATTTGTCCAGGTCTTTGTTTTGCCTGATGCAATTCAAGGCCCGGCACAGGGAAAATTTCCCTTTTTCCAGTTCCAGGCCGGGAAGGCCGGAGACAAAGGGGCGGGATTTGAGCTGCTTCTCGGCCTCCTCCAGGCGCTTTTCCACGGAGGCATATTTCTCCTGGAGAGCCGGGACCAGCTTAAAAACGTCGAGCAGTTTGATGACCTGCCCGTCCTCGGTTTTAGCTTCAAACTGGCCCTTGATCTCCTCCATCATAACTTTGATGTCTTGAGCAAGATTGGTGTCCGGCATATTCGCTCCTCGGCCCGATTACTTGCCCGGGCACACGTTATGGTAAAAGTTTTTGGTGAGGTTTAGGATTTCCGCCATATCGACCGGCAACTCCCCCGCTGGTCTCTCCCCATGAGGCTTATCGCCGAGGGTCAACGCGAGAGAATAGATGCTCTGAGTTGGGGTGACACTTTTGCCTTCATCGGAGGCAGGATCCGCAGCCGTCAAGACCTGTTGGATCAATGCCACGGCCTGCTGCAGGGCCGCCTTATTTTTGGCGTTCAGGACGGCGCCGGCCTTGGTTTCGGGAGTGACGCCAGTCTTCAGTTCCAATTCTGCCCTGATCTTTTCCAGTTGCTCCTGGGAAAGTACCAGGTCGAATTTGACTGGTACAACTGCCTGGGCTTTGACCTGGGCCAACTCTGCTTGAGCCTGTTCAAGTTCACTCTGGAGGGTGCGCACCTTGGCGCCGAGCTCCGCAAAATGGTTCCCGTTATCGTCTTCACCCGCGGGTTCGGGTGCGGCGGCCGCCAGGAAAGGCGCCACGTCTTTCTCGGTCACGACCCCCTTCTGCACCGCCTGCTGGATCACCGCATAAGGGTTGGCGGGGACGGGGACGGCCGACAGTTCGTAAAGCTCGGATTTGGGATAGCGCCACCCGGTCTGCGGGCCCTCGTTTTTCTTGTCGGTGATCGGTTCCTGCCTCCGATG
>JAHIKF010000034.1 GCA_018897875.1 Pseudomonadota bacterium
CACCTATTGCCCCCGGGTAATTACCCCCCTACCCAAGCTCGTAATTCCTCCTTACTCACCGTGTTAAAAGGCTTGAAAACAGACATTGTTTTGTGGTCTGATATAGCCATAATCTGGCCGTCCCTGCGCGCTACCCTCGCCGGGCCGCGATTGCTTCATTCCGGCCGCGAATTCAATTTTTCGCTTAACTATTCCGAAACCTTGTATAATTCTGACCAGGGGACGCGCCCCGGCGGTCTGCGTCCCCCAGCTTCACCATAAACCGGAGTGGCCATGCGACTGCGCACCTATCTGATCCTGTCCTACGTGGCGCTTATCGTCATATTATTTGGCGGCGCCTGGTTCATCGACGCCCGCGTGATGGGCGACCTTACCAAAAACTCCATCCGCATCGCCGACCAGGCCGTGACCAGCGTCACCGCGGCGCACGTGCAGCATTCGGATGACATCCTCACCCGCATCGGCCAATACGTCGTCAAGGACAAGGCCGAAGACGTGGCCCGGGAAATGGCTTATGTCTTGAAAGGCAAAAAGCTCGATGATTACGCCAAACTGCGCCGGGATCCCGTGCTCCGGGCCGTCGCCATCCAGGATATTTACACCCCGGACGGGCCCGCGGGTTACACCGATTTGTATGACCGCCGCGGCTATATCCTGTTTCATCCCGATAAAAACGTCGAGGGCCGGAACCAGCTGGATTGGGAGAAAGAATACCCGGAGACCACGGAGTTGATCAAGCGTTCCTTGACGGAAAACCGTGTGCAAGGTTTTTTCACGTTTTTCGATAAGGACAAAAAAGAGAGGAAGCGGTTTTCGGTGCGGGTCCATGTCCCCGGCACCCCCTTCATTGTTGCGGCCATCGTCAATCTGGACCAATATTTCACCCCCTCGCAGCAGCGGATGAAGGAATCCTGCCAGATCGCCACGGTGCAGGCCAAGCAGCAGATTGAGGCCCATTATGCCGCCCTCAACCGGGAGGTCATGATCGGCGGCCTCTTTGCCGGCCTGGCCCTGTGCCTGGTGGGCGGCTTATCGGGGTTCTATTTTGCCGCCGCCATCTCCCGGCCCATCTCCCGCCTCCGGGATGGGGTGCGGCAGGTGGGGGAAGGCGACTTTGCGGTGGCCGTGCCGGTTCGGGGGGTGCGCGAAGTGGCGGACCTGGCGGTTTCCTTTAATGACCTGGGGAAACAACTCACCGAATACATTGAAAAACGGGATTTCATCCGGGATACCTTCGGGCGCTACGTCACCCAGGAGGTGGTGACCAAACTGCTGGAATCCGAAGGAGCCCTGGATATGGGCGGCGATATCCGGGAGGTCTCCCTCATCATGTCGGACCTGCGGGGCTTCACTGCCATTATCGCCGAGATGGAACCGGAGCAGGTCATCACCTTTCTTAACCGCTATTTGAGCAAGATGATCGCCATTCTCCTGGATAACCGGGCCGTCATCGACGAAATACTGGGGGACGGCATCCTGGCCTTCTTCGGCGCCCCGGAACCCCGGGAAGATCACCCGGCCCGGGCCGTAGCCTGCGCCCTGTCGATGCAGGCGGCCATGGACGAAATCAACGCCGAGAACGAGGCCGAGGGCCTGCCCCGGCTGGCCATGGGCATCGGGGTGAACACCGGCTCGGTGGTGGTGGGCAACATCGGCTCGGAGCGGCGGACCAAGTACAGCGTCGTGGGCTCCGACGTCAATTTTGTCTCCCGCCTGGAAGCCTTTGCCCTGGCGGGGCAGGTGCTTATCAGCGCCGCTACCTACAGCCGGGTGCGAGATCTGGTGGAAGTGGCCAACGTCCTGACGGTGGAGATGAAGGGCATGCCGGGCCGGGCCACGCTCTATGACGTCCGGTCCATGGGCGCCCCGTACAACATCCGGCTTCCGGACAAGTCGGAGCAGCTTGCGGAGTTGCCGGAAGCGATCGGGGTCAGGATCCATCGCCTCAAGAACAAGATTATCACCGACGTTAGCGGCCGGGCCTGGGTGACGCATCTGTGCGACACCGCCGCCCGGGTGACCTCGGAGAGCGCCCTGGAAGCCTGGGAGGACCTCCGCCTGGCTTTTCTGGACGACAACCAGGAGCCCACCCCGGGCCATATCTACGGCAAGGTCACCCGGGTGAAGCCCCTCACGGATGGCCGGTTCGAGGTTCTCATCAACTTTACCTCCGTGCCGGCGGGAATCTTGCGGACTTTCGGCCGCCATACAGGGACGGCTTGAACCCGGGGCCGGCTAGGGGATTGGCCCGGCGGTTGCATGCAGGTCGCGCCCCACGCTCTTTCAATTCATCAAAATTGTCATGATCAAGATTTGAGCTGACAATCATCAAACCGAGATCAGATGAGGCCTGACCCTTGGGACTAAAACTTTACCTGTCGCCAGGGTCTTAGATACAGCTATGCTATCCATATCAACCCACTTGAATGGATTTTACAAGCGTGGATAGCTATCAGTGATCTGTAAATCAAAATTCCAAGCGCAGGGCAGCGTTAAGGTATTGGGAGGTAGAGTTGCCACGGCCCACCTCGGCGTTATAGTTGACCTGGGCGTACAGGTTCTTTTTGATTCCCACGGTGATGTTGGCCCCCACCACCGCAAAGTTTCGTTTGGCCGCATCAGTCTGGAAGTTTAAAGTGCTGCTGTCCTGGCTGAGGTTGGCGCTGAGGCTTCGGCTTCCATGAGAAAATTCGTGTTGATAGAAGGCGTACCCCTGAGGGACTAACTTAACCGAGCCCACCTTGAGGGGGACGGTGAGGCGTCCACCCAAACCGGTTTGCAGAGAATCTGCACTCTGGGAGGCGACCTTCAGGTTGAGGGACCCGGCCCCTTGTTCCGTAAATCCACCTATCCACAGGGCAGAGTAGCCCAGGGTGACGGAAGGTGTCAGGATAAAACGGCTCAACCTGAGGTCATAGCCCGTCTCTCCGTACAGGTTGAACTGGTTGCCGTTGGTGTAACTCGAGGCGGTGCGGGCCAGGCCGCCGAAATTGATCCCCCGCTTCAGGTCGTAGAGGTTGAGGGCGTAGCCCACGGAGCCGTAGGCAAAGAGGGACCCGGGGAAATAGGCGGCATAGGCATTGAAGGGTATGGTATTGGCGGTGACGCTGCCCCCGGAGCCGTAGAAGCTGGAGCTGGTATTATTGTAGCCCGCAGCCAGGCCCACCAGGAGGTTATCCCGCAACCGGTAGTCGGCCCCGGCGGTGAAACCACCCAGGGAGAAGTTATAGCCCGTCTGGCTGGTGGAGGAGTTTTGACTACCAAAGGCGGCTCCCCCACCCGCAAAGAGGCCCCAGCGGCTTTCAGGCGCTTTAAATTCTTTCCGGGTGCTGAACAGGTTGGAGAGGCTGGCGCCGTTGTAAGCCAGCATCAAGCCATCCAGCCGGGAGTAGTTGAAACCGAGGTTGCCGGAGTTGACACTGCCGCCCTCGCCACTCACTCCCTGGACAAACCGGAGGTTGGTGGTCCGGGTGGCCAGATTTCGCACCTGAAAAGTGGCTGCGGCAAAACCCAAGGTGGATAGGGCGCTGGCCTTTTCCGGGGAGATTTGCTTAAAGGCATCCCGGACATTGGCACTGGCCGGTAAGCCATCGATGGCGTCCAGCACCGTGTTCAGGTCGCCGGAGGTAGCCCCGGCCAGGCCATTGAGTATGGCCCCCACGGCATACTGGTTGCGGGTCAGGGGGGCAAGAAACGGGTTGGTGTAGTCCCGCTGGACCAGCAGGTCGACGCGGTTGGCCGCATAAAGGGGCTGACTCACCAGGGTGGGAGTGAAGTTGGACCAGGTGCTAAAAGCGCCGGAGATACCCCCTGTGGCGCTGACAACGCCCTCAAAGACCTGGCCGGCCCGGGGGCGATAGCCGTTCAAGAGTATCGGGGTCAAGGCCCCATTCAAGCTGGCGGTGCCGGGAGCGCCCGTAACCATGAGTTGGTCGTAGCTCGTGGCCGAGGCGATTCCCACCTGCAGAATCCCGCTGGCGGTCTGGGTATAGCTCCCTTCCACGTTCAGGGTCCCCACCGAGTTACCCGGGTTGACCGTGCCCCGGTTGGTAAAGGCGCCCTGCAAGGTGCCGGTGCCCCCAAGAAAGCCGGTGGTGTCGTTCAACAAGGGGCCCCCGCCGATCAAGGTGCCATTTACCACCAGGTTCCCCTGGTTATCCAGCCCCTGGCCGTTCAGCGTGACGCTGCGACCGGCGTCGATGCCGATGGCGGCGTAGTTGGCCAGGCCGTTTGCCGCGGTGAAGTCGGCGTTGAAGTTCACCGCGCCATAGTTGAGGAGCCGGCCGCTAAAGGCGCCGCTGCTATAGTTGAAGGTGCCCTGGTTCGAAAGGAAGCCTGCCACGGTGCCACCTTGGTGGTTAAAGGTGGCGGCGTTCAGGTTGCCGCCGGTCTGGTTGAAAGTACCTCCGAGGTTCAGGTTGACAGTCCCGGCGGTGAGGTTCCCCCCCTGGAGGTTGTAGATGCCGCTCCTCCCGGGAATGCCCGCCAGGGTCAAGGTATGGCTCACCGTGTGGCTGCCGCCGGTTTGGGTAAAGGTGCCGCTGCCCCCATTGCCGACGACGGTGTTGTTTGTGAAGAGGCTGCCGCCACTCAAATCATAGGCGCCGCTACCGGTGGTCCAATCGCCCAGGATAAGGTCACGGGTTACCGTATTACTGCCGCCGCTCTGATTGAAGGCGCCGAGTCCTTGGTATCCGATGGCCTCAAAGTCGGTAAAGAGGCTGCCGCCGCTCAGGTTATAGGTGCCGCTGCTACCGTCACGATAACCCAGACAGAGAACGTCGGTCACTGTATTGGTGCCGCCGCTTTGGTTGAAGACGCCGAGCCCTCCTACCAGAACTCCGATGGTCTCAACGGGGGCCGAGAGGCTGCCGCCGCTCAGGTTATAAGTGCCGCTGCTGCCGGGATAATAGCCGAGATAGAGGCCGCTAACGGAGCTCGATTCCTCAATCGTAGTGCTGCCGCCGCTCTGATTGAAAATACCGTTTCCGTCCTTGCCCACATAGAGAGTTGACGTCAAGAGGCTGCCGCCGCTCAGGTTATAGGTGCCGCTGCTACCGGAAGAATACCCCAATTGCAAATTGTTGCTAATTCTGATGATACCGGCGCTTTGGTTGAAGACGCCGACTCCTTGGTATCCAACGAACCCGAAACCGGCCGAGAGGCTGCCGCCGTTCAGGTTATAGGTGCCGCTGCTGCCCGAGTTGTAGCCCAGAAAGAAGATGCCGGCCACCGTATTGGTGCCGCCGCTCAGGTTATAGGTGCCGCTGCTGCCGGAAGCATACCCCAGATAAAGGTTGCCGGTCTCCGTGTTCGTGCCGCCGGTCTGGTTCAAGGTGCCGGTAGATACGTTGCCGATATACACATTATTGAAGCTGACGTCGCTGTCGACCGTATAAGTTGGGCCGTCGACAACCAGATCAACAGCCAGGGATGAACCCGTGATCAGGCAGACCGTCAACGCCAGGGTCGCCCCCAGTAACCGCCAATGCCTGCAGCTCAGTCTTTTAATCCGTGTCATAGCCAACTTCACTCGGTTAAAAGTGGACCATAATCGCCCAACCTCTCCGGTAAGGTAACTTGGTCCGAGATTATGCCGCGTCTATAACTAGTTCTGCCCCAACGAGGTTTTGGAGCTTCTGTGCCCGAGTAAAATCTCCCAAACGATCCTCTTCTCGAAACCAATTCTTTTCACCGGTGGACAAATAGCACAAATTGGGGCGAAAAGCCAATTTTCCCTAGATTTCAGACATATCAATCCCTCGGCGACCAGATGGTGCCTTCCTGGTAAGCCTATAATCCCCAGACCAGCAAAGCTCATCAATGGTAAAGCAAAAGTGGCCAGACATTGTTTGATGGATGTGCTGGTGACTTGCCAAAACAGTAACTTCTCGAAAATACTGGTTAATTTTGGTTATGATTTGAAGAGCACCATACCAATCTCGCCCGGTACCTTTTCCCCGGTCATTCCCGGGGAACCAACCGGTAGACCTCGATCAGGGGAGCGCCTGCTCCTGGGCCATCCGGCGGCGCCGCAGTTTGGGTTCCATCTGCACCTCGGCCCGGCGCGTCTTCCAAATACTGGCATTTAGTCAGGCCCTCACCAGCCCTAATTTTTTCCCTCAACAAAAAATCTTCAGATGCCGATAAACAAAATTAACGATGGTGTTAGGGAGATTGCCACCTCCTGATCATCTATTCCCATGACTATCTGAGCGCCGCGGCACCATCACGGCCTCATAAAGGAGTCCCTGCGTGGCTAAGCAGAAAACAGGCCCCAAACCGGATGAGGTCCTGCGGGCCCGGGCCAAAAAACTTCTGACCAGACCCGGCCCGGAACTGGACAAGATTCCCCTGACCGAGATCCAGAAGCTGGTGCACGAGCTGCAGCGATACCAGGTCGAACTGGATATGCAGAACGAGGAGCTGCGCCGGTCTCAGGGGGAAACCGAGGCAGCTTTAGCCAAATATGCCGACCTCTATGACTCCGCCCCCATCGGCTATTTCACCTTCAACCCGCAGGGGGTGATTCTGGAGGCGAATCTCACCGGCGTCCGGCTATTGGGGCTGGAACGGGGCACCCTCCTGCGCACCTCGTTCTTTCCCCACATCGTCCCGGCATTCCGGGCTGAGTTCAGGGCTCACTTGCACCAGGTTTTTACCACCCAACCCCGACAATTCTGCACCTTGCAGTTAGTTGCCCCAGAGGGCGCCGCCCGGTATGTGACGCTGGAGAGCATTGCGGTCCCAAGGCAGGCAAGGAGTCTCGCCCAATGCCGCTCTGCCGTCAGCGACTGCACGGCCCGCCAACTCGCCGAAGAAGACCTGAGCCGCAGTGAGGAAAAATTCCATCTGCTTTTTGATCAGGCTCCTCTGGGGTACCAGTCTATGGACGAGGCGGGGCACATCCTTGAGGTGAACCAGACCTGGCTTGACCTTTTAGGGTATTCCCGGGAGGAAGTGCTGGGCCGCTGGTTCGGCGCCTTTCTGCGGCCTGGGGCTCAGGACCTCTTTCAGGAAGGTTTCACCCGGTTCAAGGCCGACGGGGAGGTCAGTGGCCTCGAGTGGGAGATGGTGCGCCAGGACGGCACCACCATCGTGGCCTCTTTTAACGGCAGGCTCATCCGGGACGAACAGGGAAAGTTCCTCAGGACCCATTGCCTGTTCGAGGATATCACCGCCCGCCGGCAGGCCGAGAGGGAGTTGAAAAAGTCGCTTTCCCTGCTCCATAGCACCCTGGAATCCACGGCTGACGGCATTTTGGTGGTGGACCGGCAAGGGAAGATCGTCCGTTATAATAGCAAGTTCATGGGTCTGTGGCGCATCCCGGCCTCAGTTATGGCCTTTGGTGATGACCGGCGGGCCCTGGCCTTTGTTTTGGACCAGTTGCAAGCCCCGGAGGCTTTCCTCGCTAAGGTGCAGGAGTTGTACGCCCACCCGGAAGCAGAGAGCTATGACGTGCTGGATTTCAAGGATGGCCGTTTTTTTGAGCGCTATTCTCAACCTCACCGGATGGAGGGAGAGATTGTGGGCCGGGTTTGGAGTTTCCGGGACATCACCGCCCGCAAGCAGGCCGAGGAGGAGATCAAAACCACCTGCGCCTTTCTGGAAAATACGATTAGCTCCTCGGTCGACCCCATCGCCATCGTGGACGGACACGGCCGTTTCACCAGATGGAATCAAGCCGCGGCAGAGGCCTATGGCTATAGTGCCGAGGGCCTCACCGGCCTGACTGCCTTTGATTTATATGCCGATAAACCCGCTCTGGCAAAAATGCTGGGCCAATTGCGCCGGGATGGTTTTGTCCGGGGATACGAAATCGACATGCTGAAAAAGGACGGGACCATCGCCCCCTTTAGCCTGTCCATCGGATTGCTGGCGGATGAGGACGGGAAAAGTACGGGGAGCGTGTGTGTGGCCCGGGACCTGAGTGAAACCAGAAAGTCCCTGGTCGAGTTGAGTCTCATGAATACCAGACTTAAGGGTTTGGTGGAGGAAGCCGATAAGCGCAACCGGGAGATCACCCTGGTCAACTCCATGGCGGAAAAGCTCCAATCGTGCCTCTCCCTTGACGAAGCCTATCCTCTTATTGCCCAGTATGCCCAAGGATTGTTTCCGGCCAAGTCAGGGGCCTTGTTCATCCAGAACCCCACCAATAATCTCTTGGAAGCGGTTTCGACCTGGGGGGATGCCCCGGTTGGGGAACTGGCCTTTGCCCCCACTGATTGCTGTGCCCTCCGGCGCGGCCGGGAAAACCTGGGGGGTGGCCTTCACCGGGAGATGCGTTGCCGGCATGTGCCCCCCCTTCAGCCGGGCAATTATTTGTGTCTACCTTTGCTGGTCCACCGCGAGACCCTGGGGATGTTGCATATCCAGGACCTCAGCGACATAACCCAGGAGCGGGCTGAGCCGCTTAAAACCCTGGCGGTGACCATCAGTGACCACATCTCCCTGGCCCTGGCCAATATCCGACTCAGGGAAACGCTGCACCACCAGGTGGTCCACGACGTCCTCACCGGCCTGTTTAACCGGCGCTACCTGGAAGAGACCCTGGAGCGGGAGATTTACCGGGGCCGCCGCAAGGGGGCCTCCCTGGGCCTCATTATGCTGGACCTGGACTACTTCAAGCGCTTCAATGATACCTTTGGCCACGAAGCCGGAGACAACCTGCTCCGCACCCTGGGGAATTTTCTGGGAGAGCGCGTGCGCCGGGAAGACGTGGCCTGCCGCTATGGGGGAGAGGAATTTGTTTTGATCCTGGCCGAAGCCTCTCAGGAGATTGTCTGTCAGCGGGCCGAGGAAATCAGGCGGGAATTCCCGAAGGTTCCGGTATTGTATCGGGGCCAGGTGCTGGAGAGCGTCACGGTGTCTGCGGGCGTGGCCATGTTCCCGGAGCATGGCGCCACCGGCCGGGATGTGCTCCGGGCCGCGGACGACGCCATGTACCGGGCCAAGGCCCAAGGCCGCAACCAGGTGGTGGTGGCCGAGGGCAGGGTGGCGCAGCCCCGATAACTTGCCCGGACGGCAAGTTTTCAAGAAAGAGCGATCCTCTACCCGGTTGCCCCACTCAACATTTGGTAAAGACTGGGGTGAAATCTGCACCACATCTTGAGAAAAAACCATCTAGATTGGGCATTGCCCACCCTGCAATTGCGCCCTTCTATTAACCTCTTGCAAATATATTGCCAGCATATCAAACTATTTTATCGGTTCTTAACATGTCGTATAAATAGCCGGCAATCAGGGCGAAGTCGAGAAAGGCCTCGCCCATCTTAAACGTGTTGAGATTTTTCGGATATGGAGAAGTTTTTGGCTCGGTGATAAGTTTCGGATGATAGCAGATAGTTTGCATCAAGGGATTTTTGTTATATGATTATTTTGTAAACTTACCGCCTCTATCTTTTCCCCGCTACGGGCTCCTACTGCATCAACAGCAACATGAGGGCGCCATTAGTTTCACCCCAGGGTTTGGCATTGGTACTCTTTAACACATAGGTGCCCCACTGTACGCCGGTCAGGGCATCAAAGTCCATGTCCTGCAATGTTCCCACGTGGCGGGCGGACCACTCGGCGTGGGTCACCCCGTAAGGAATGGTTTCCGGCAACCCGAAATAGATGTTGGCGCTGTTGCGGCCGTAATTCCTATCCAGGTCGATTTTGAGGAGGACATCATAATAGGTTCCGGCCGGAACCGTTAACTTGGATAATTTTTTAAAATACCAGAGGCCAGTGTTGGGGTTGGCGGGGTTGGGTACCATCGTTTCCAATTCCTGGGTAATAGGGATTTTGGCCGGCGGGTCAAAGGTCTCATTATGTTTACTGTCGTAATACAGGTAAAGGAAGTCGTTATCAAAAGCGACGATATTATAGTAGGTAGTGCCGTCGGGATTGCGGTAATCCCCCATGCGATATTTCCCCGAGTAAACGCCTTCATTAACCAGGGTGATGGCCACGGTGAAGTCAGGAACGCCGGAAGGCTGTGTATAACCATAGGTCCAGGAGTCGCCCAGTCCCCTGGAAAACCAATAGTCCGAAAGTTTGATGGTAGCGGTGCCGGTAACGGTGGCGGGCAAGGTCATCAGGATCAAAACAAGCATGACCAGAGATGAGAGAATTTTTTTCCGGCGCATTTTTCCTCCTCGCAGCAACCTAAGGTAATATGAACATATTAGCAGAAAAGTTTATGGAAAATCAATTTCTAAAACTTCGGGCATAACGGACAATCGGCAACAGAAGAAGGGGCGCGTATCTTGCCAATATGAATAGGTGCAGAAAATGAGAGTTATGATTTGCATAACACAATCCCAACCTCGCCTGATACTCCTTTCCCTGTTATTCCCGTGGGATCAGGCGGTAGACCTCGATGAGGGGCACGCCCTCCGCCTCGGCCATGCGGCGGCAGGCCTCGTACTCCGGCAGCACCCGGCGGCGGCCGCCGTACTCCATCACCTTCACCTGCAGCGGGCCGTACGCGGTCTCGATGGTTTCCGGCCAGCGCCGGGCCGTGACCCGCTCCACTTCCATGCACCTCACCCCCAGGGTGGTGGAGTCGGCGAACAACCGGGCCAGCAGCCCTTCCTTGGCCGCCGGGGGGGCGATGACGGTGAGGCCCACTCCGGGGCGGTGCTTCTTCATCTGGATGGGGGCCAGGGCCACGTCCAGGGCCCCGGCGGCCAAGAGCCCGGCCATCAAGGGCTCGTACCACTCCGGGTTCATGTCGTCTAAGTGGGTTTCCAGCACCAAAACCTGTTCCCGGAGGCCCGGGGCGGCAGCCAAAGGCGTCCCCAGGAAGATGCGCAGGAGATTGGGGTGGCCCGGCAGGTCTCGTGAGCCGGCGCCGTAGCCCACCGCCGCCAGCGTCATGGGGGGACAGGGCTCGCACTGCGCCTCGCAGGCCTTCAGGATCACCGCGCCGGTGGGGGTTACCAGCTCTCCCGGCAGGTCGGTGCCGTAAACCGGCAGGCCGGACAAGAGCTCCAGGGTGGCGGGGGCCGGGTTGGGCAGCCGCCCGTGGCCGGCGGCGATCATGCCCCATCCCATGGGCAGGGGGCTGCAAAAGACCCGGGAGACCCCCAGGTACTCCAGGCCGTGCGCCACGCCCACCACATCCACGATGGTGTCCAGGGCCCCCAGTTCGTGGAAGTGGACCGTTTCCAGGGGTTGGCCGTGAATACGGGCCTCAACCTCCCCCAGGAGGCGGAACGCGGTAAGGCTCCGGGCCTTGACCGTTTCGGATAGCGGCGCCGCCTCGATCAAAGCGCAGATCTCCCGGTAGGTGCGGGCCGGCTGCTGCGTTCCGGCCTCAATCTCAACCTTGACGCCGGTGAGATGCTGCTTGGTCACCCGGCGGGCCGTGAGGGCAACCCCGGCCAGCCCTAAGGCCGGGAGCAGCCCTTGCAATTCTTCCACCGGCAGCCCCAGGTCAATCAAGGCCCCCAGGGTCATATCGCCGCTGATGCCGGCGAAGCAATCAAAAAACGCCCAGCATGGCTGAATTCCCAAGAATTATTCCCCCTCACCCTAGCCCTCTCCCACCAGGGGAGAGGGGATTAATTAAATGATATCAACGCCATAGAAATTATTATTCATCTCTATCTGAATCTTATATATATATAGCAGGTATTGAGAGGCGTTTCATAAACTTTTCCCCGAAAGTGAATCAATTTCAATCCTTATGCTCCTCCTTCATTGACAAATCGTCCTTGCTTGTGGCAAAGTGAAAGATATCAGAAGGAGGCTGCCGCATAATCTAGGATGAAATGTCTTAAATGATAGAATTATGAAACCAGATAGCCCAATGAAAAATGCCAATAATAAAAAGCAATGTTCTTCTAATAGTATTTTCTTAAAACTTCATGAGATTTCTATGAATCTTTTCGCTTTAGAGGCAGAATTAGAGGATTTGGAGGCCAATAATAAGATAGACACAACAGCTTGGGAAAAACTTAAAACTCGATATGATGAACTTATTGAAATGGGGGACAATTTATGTGAACAAGACACAACTGCTTGGGAAAAACTTAAAGCTCAACATGATGGGCTTATTGAAATAGGGGACAATTTATGGGCAAAACCAATTGACAATATTTTTAATGAATGCAAAGACAATCTTTGTAATGAATGCAAAGACAATCTTACAGGAAAGCCAAAATTAAATGTAGAGGGTGCAATATTTTGCTTTAATTGTGCTAAAATTGAAGTGAAGTTAATAAACAACCAGAGAATTGATTTATCAAGAAAAATTTATGAACAAAGCAAACAAGAATATGAACAAAAGAAAGCTACTCATCAAAAATTTTTGGACGAATGGTATTCGAAAAGAAATTCATATTTTGATTTTGGAGTAATAAGAACTATATTGCTTTATACTTTTTTGTCAAACCAAAGGAAAAAAGAAGAAGCCGAATTTTATAATAGGTTCCCTATGCCACAATTTTTTGAAAAAGAGCCATCACTCGAGTATACGCCTGCATCATATAATTTGATAGAGTCAGATGGTTCATCATTGAAATCTCAAAAAAATTTGCGCAACGAAACATTAATGAGAGATGGCTTTACTTGCCAATGCTGTGGCAAAAAAGAGGAAAGTAGTAATTTGGAGGCTCATCACATTCTTCCAGCTTCATCAGGTGGATTAGATGAACCGACTAATTTAATAACACTCTGTATTTATTGTCACGATAGAGAAGATTGGTTTGGGCATGTCAGAAAATACCATACAACAATATATACATATGTCGCTGCCAGGAACTCAAAAATATATCATCACGACTTTTGCAACCATGCATTAAAAATATCGAAGACAAACTTAATCACCTTTAAATCACTAAAAGAAGCTAAAGCACAAAATTATAGACCATGTTATCTTTGTAGACCAAACATAATATATTAGATTTTATACGAATATTTTATCATAAAATCAATCGCTGAACCCAACCAATTTGTCAAGGAACCAGAGGAAAGCTAAAAATTGTGGTAGCCTTGAGATTTCATTAAGTTGCCAGCTTCGACAATTATCACCTCACCCCGAAAAATTACGGATTTGATCTCGTTATTAGAAGCATGGGGGATTTTTAACTTATTGCGAAAGTGTCGGTATTCACTCCGGGGCGACGTCGACAAAGAGTTCGACCTCCTTTACGGCCCGGGCCTCGGCCTGGCGCACGGTGAATTTGAGATTGCGGTATTGCAGCTGCTCGCCGGCCCGGGGCAGGTCACCCAGTTCGGCGATGAGGAATCCGGCCAGGGTCTCGTAATCCCCCGCCGGCAGCTCCAGGTGCAGGGTTTCGTTCAGGGCCTTGATTTCCGTGCGGGCGCTGATCAGGTAGTGGCCCTCCCCCAGTTTCTTGAAGGGCGCCACCTCCTGGTCAAATTCGTCGGCGATCTCGCCTACGATCTCCTCCAGGAGGTCTTCAATGGTGACAATGCCCACGGCGCCGCCGTATTCGTCCACCACCACCGCCAGGTGGGTCCCCTGACGCTGCATCTCGGCCAGCAGCCGGTCGATCTTCTTGAGTTCCGGCACATAGGTGACGGAGCGCATGAAGGCGCGCATGGGACGGTCCGGGCCATCCTCGCCCAGCAGGTCGAAATCATGCAGCACCCCGATGAGATTGTCGATGCGGTGGTGGTAGACCGGCAGCCGGGAAAAGCGGGAGGTGCGGAATTCTTCCAGGGCCTGGCCCACGGTCAGCGTGTCCGGGATGGCCGCCACCCGGATGAGCGGCACCATCACTTCCTTGACGGTGCGCAGGGAAAACTGCAGGATGCGATGGATGAAGATGCGCTCCTTGCGCTCCAGGTCCACTTCCGGGCCGCTCTTAGCCACCACCAGGCGCAGGTCCTCCCGGGTGATGAAGGGGAGCTGGCCGGTCTTTCTGACCCCGGCCGCAATGAGCACCAGCCGGCTGAGGCCGCCGAACACCAGGGTGATGGGATAAATGACCCAGGAGGCCACATAGAGGGGCGGGGCCAGCTTCTCCGCCAACACCGTGGCCTGCTGCCGGCCGATGGATTTGGGGATGATCTCCCCGAGAATCAGGAGCACGGGAGGCAAAGCGATCATGGCGGTGATCTCGCCGCCCGAGCCCAACCGGTCCAGGAGAAACATGGTTACCAGGATGGTGTTGGCCGCGGAGGACATATAGGCCCCCAACAGGGTAGTGGCCAGCAGGTATCCCGGCTGGGAGAGCAGTTTTAGAGCCATTTTGGCGCCCCGGTAGCCCTCCTCGGCGCGTTGGTGCAGGCGGCGGCGGTTGGCCGAGACCAGGGCGATCTCGGAGGCGGCGAAAAAACCTTCCAGGATTACCAGGGGGACGCAAAATAGCAGGATCCCGTAGATCATGGGGTCTCCCGCCGCACTTCCACCTCCAGGATGCGGTTGCCTTTCATGCGCAGCACCCGAAAGGTGAGCTTGCCATTAGCGTCATAAGCGCCATAAGCGTCATAAGCAATGGTCCGCCCTTCCCGGGGCAGGGAACCGAACAGGTTCAAAACCAGCCCGCCGATGGTGTCGAATTCCGCCGCCGGCAGCTTCAGGCCCAGCTCCTCGTTAAAATCCACCAGGGAGACGTGCCCCTTGACCCGCCAGACGCCCGGGGACACCGCCTCCAGGGCCTCTTCCTCCTCCATGAACTCCTGGGGGATTTCGCCGCAGAGCTCCCCCAGCAGGTCTTCCACTGTAACCAGACCCACCAGGCTGCCATATTCATCCACCACCAGGGCCAGACGCTGATGTTGGGCCTGGAGTTCGTTCAACAGGTCAAAGGCCCGCTTGTTTTCCGGGACATAATGGGCCGGG